>CAZLBO010000124.1:0-6915 GCA_964557725.1 uncultured Bifidobacteriales bacterium
ACTCATTTGTCGGCCTCCGAATCATAATCATAAGGACCAGCAGTAACCACAGGTTCCTTTTCAAAATTAAATTGTAAAGGGGGAGTTGGAGCATGAGTCCACTCTAACGTTTTAGCTCCCCAAGGATTAACATCTGCTTTAGCACCCGTCTTCAAAGAAGCAAGTAGGTAAACAACTGTCCAACCCACACCTAAACCTAAAACTAAAGCACCCACAGTAGAAATTTGATGATAGATTTGATATTCATCTAAATAAGTAAAATAACGCCGTGGCATTCCTAAACTACCCATAATAAACTGAGGCACAAATGTTAACAAAAAGCCAATAAATACTAAGAACGCACCTAACGCTCCTGCTTTTTCGCTATACATCCTTCCTGTCATTTTAGGCCACCAATAATGCACACCAGCCAAAAAGGCCATCACAGCTCCACCCATCATTACGGCATGAAAATGCGCTACCACATAATACCCATCATGAAGGTGAACATTAATATTTAAAATAGGCATAATCACCCCAGTAAGGCCACCAATAGTAAACAATACTAAAAAGATGTAAGCATATAACATGGGAGTCTTAAAATCAATAGAGCCATGATAAAGAGTTGCAACCCAATTGAAGACCTTAATAGCAGTAGGAATTCCTACTAAAAAGGTGAGAAAGGCAAAGGCCGTAGAAACCACAGCAGACTGGCCCGAAACAAACATATGATGTCCCCAAACCAAAAAGCCTATCAAGGCAATCGCAAGAGAAGAAAAAGCGATCGCTTTATAACCAAAAATATTCTTTTTACTAAAGGCAGGAATAATTTCTGAAATAATTCCAAAACCAGGTAGAATCATAATATACACAGCAGGGTGTGAATAGAACCAAAAGAAATGTTGAAAGAGAACAGGGTCACCACCTAGAGCAGGGTCAAAAATCCCTACATGCATGACATTCTCCACAATTAACAAGGCCAAAGTGACCCCTACCACAGGAGTTGCGACCACTTGGCAAATAGCCGTGGCATACAAAGCCCATACAAATAGAGGTAAGCGGAACCAAGTCATTCCGGGCGCTCGTAACTTATGAGTAGTCACAATAAAGTTAAGACCTGTAAGTATAGAAGAAAAACCTAAGATAAAAGCGGCTGTTGTCGCCCAAATTACGGCTGGTTTTTCAGAAATAGAATAGGGAGCGTAAAAAGTCCAACCCCCATCTAATCCACCTAAAACAATAGAACCCAAAGCAATGACTAAACCTAAAATCCAAAGGTAAAAACTAAGAAGATTCAACCGAGGGAAGGCAACATCAGGAGCACCGACTTGAATGGGTAACATGAAATTGCCTAATGCACCAGGGATAGCTGGGATAATAAACAAAAAGACCATGATGACACCATGCAACGTAAAAAGTTGATTGTAACCATCTTCATTGACAAAATCAGCAGCAGGAGACCATAGCTCCATACGTAATGCAAGAGCAAAACAGCCACCTAAAAGGAAAGCGATTGTCACGCCTGCCAGATACATTAAACCAATACGTTTATGATCGACGGTCGACATCCAAGACCAAACGCCTCTGCTCGCCTTATAGAAATTAATATTTTCACCGTGTGACATTTATACTACCTAAATTTCCCTACTTTAAACTCTTCAAGTATTCACTAATGGCATCCACTTCTTCCACAGAAAAAGTACCCTTGAAGGAGGTCATGATACCTTGATAACCTTTGACAATATCTGCATTGGGATCTTCTAAGGACTTTAAAATGTAGTTTTTATCCACTTTAACCTTACGTCCATCCGTCATTTCTTCTTCTTTGCCAAATAACCCATTGAGAGCCGGCCCGACTAATCGAATACCATCAATACTATGACAAGCCTTACAATTCTGATTATAGATTTTTTCTCCTACTTCTAGCGGAGTGGCGCTACTTGAAGCACTTTTCTCTTCTGCCAACCATTCTTCATATTCCACAGCTTCCATTACCAGAACCTTTGTCAACATTCGTGAATGACCCGTCCCACAGAACTCTGTACAAAACAAATTAAAGGCACCTTTTTTAGTCGCATTAAACCAAAGAGTTGTGTATTGATTAGGGATTACATCCTTCTTAACTCTAAAAGCAGGAATGAAAAACGAATGTAATACATCCCGTGACTTCATCACCATTTTAACAGGCCTATTAATTGGAACACGTAATGTATCTGTAGAAACCCCATTTGAATAATTAAATTTCCACACCCATTTTTGAGCAACGGCATCAATTCGAATCGCATTGCTCGGGGCAACACTCATGTCCATAAAGCCAACTAAGCCCCAGGCGAAAAAGGCGAAAAAGATAATACCAGGAATAACTGTCCAAACAATTTCCAATTTTAGGTTATGAGTAATTTGAGATTTCGCTTTTTGATCAGGTGACTTCCTTGAGTACTTAAAGCCGAAATAGACAATGACAGCAACAATTGCCACGAGTATAAATAATGCCAGATAGGTGTATACATAGAACACACTATCCATGCTTTGTGTAAATGTAGAAGCCTGCTCCGGCAGCCAGAATGTTTTTTCGTTATTCATCTTAAATATTTTACCAAGCTTTTAAGTTCTTCGCTTTAAACGGCCACCTTTTTCTTAACTCTTTTTTTCTTTTTCCATTCAGAAAGCCACAGGCCACCAAATAGCATTCCTACTAAAGAGAGAACCAAATAACCACTGTTACGCATAAAATTCTCTGCAAATAATACATATCCACTCGTGTTTTCAGAATAACGATAACAAAAAACCAATATTCTATCCATTGTAGATATCTGCTTTCCTTCCATCGCATCCAAAAGGCCACGCTTCATTGTAAACCCTTTAAAGTCTAACCCATATAGATAACGAGACATCACTCCTTTTTCAGAAGCGATAAATAACCCTGCTGCATGGGCATATTCCCCATTTTCCATTTTCTTATACTTAAAGCCAATGGCTTCCGTCACCGATTTAATATGTTCCTGACTTCCCGTTAAAAAAGTCCAACCATTCTCTTCAATTGGTTTTCGAAGTTCTTTTAAATAGTTAGCCCTTTTATCCCCTGCAACTTTTGGTGTTTCTTCTGGATTAATACTTAATGTCACAATATTAAACTCTTTGCCAGGCACCCATTCCATTTGATTGAGAGCCTTAGTGAAGTCATTCAAAACCAAATTGCAAAGTGCAGGACAACTATAATAAACCAGATTAATTAAAACGGGTTTCCCCTGATTAAAATAGTCTCCTAAAGTGACTTCTTTACCTTTATGATTCTTGAATGTTAAGTCTAGTGGCAACTGTTCTCCAAGGTGTTCTTGGATATCTACACCTTGCATTTTTTCTGGTATTTTTTGTTGTTCCAGATCATTGCTCTTTTCAGCCACACTAAAAGCAAACAATCCACATACTAGCAACAGAATAAAGCTTACCTGTGGTAAACTTTTAACTCTTGATTGGTATGTAGTAGTTCTTTTCATTTTAATTAATGATGTGCCTTTTTTGTTTCTTTAGGCATTATTTTATGAGTACTAGGTTTTACAACCTTTTTCTCAGGAGAGTTCAATTCTTTTTCTTCAGGCTTTTTTTCAGCGACTTGCTTAGCACTTTCGGCAATGACTCTTTTCATTGCCACATCAATAGAGACATAGGCAACTCCATCAGCAGTTGTTCCTGTTGAATTTAATATTTCTTGTTGCTTTTCTTTTAATGCATCTACTTTTACAGGAAAAACCATATTTTCTTTTCTAATCTTTTCACTAGTCGCCATCCCTCTCACTCCATACAAAGAGGCAATAATTGTGAGCAATAAAAAAACAACTAAACCTAAAGAAATGCCCAGCAAAAGAGGAGTCGGAATATTTTCCGTTTCTTCCTGTACTTCATGTGATGTTTCTTGACTCATATTTTCCTAACCATTCTCATACTTTAGACATTCAGATAAACGAGGATCCTTCAAAGGCACCAATGAACTTTTTTCCATATTCTTAACTAGTAAGTAAAAGAAAAAGCCACCAGCTAATAATAGGCTACTAATATCAGTTAAGCCAAAGTGTACTCCAACCTGCCCATAACCATGGCCACCATGTGATATATTAATATTAGGCATAATCAACCAATAAATATCCACATAGCTAATAACCAATAGCCATACGGACATAAACGTTAATGCCTTGATATTTCTTTTAACTTCCCGTGACATAAGAAATAAGAAGGGAATAGCAAAGTGTAATATTGGAATAACAATACTTAATGTTTTCCAATCCCCAATGGTTCTCAACAAAAAGAAATCTGTTTCTTCGCCAAGGTTGGCATACCAAATAAGCATCCACTGAGAAAAAGCGATATAAGTCCAGAAAACATTAAATCCAAAGAGTAGCTTTCCTAAATCATGATAATGTTCAGTATTAATCACATCACTCTTTACATAGCCTTTCTTTTGTAAAACAGCAGCAATGATAATCAATAAAGCCATGATCCCTACTGCAGAACATGAAAAATAATAAACTCCAAACATGGTAGAAAACCAATGTGGATTTAAGCTCATCATAGAATCAAAGGCGAAAAAGGTTTCAGTTAAAGCATATAAGATGAGTCCATAAGTTGACATCTTTGCCAAAGACTTTGTAATATTTTTGTCACCTGAAGTATCTTGTGCTACTGATTTTTTCAACAAGGAGCGAGTCAATAATACCCAAACTAAAATATAAGCTGCCAAGCGAACATAAAAGAAGGTAGCATTCAAATAGCCTGCCTTTGCTTGTAATATTTTGTCCCCAGCGACCACATCTGCATGCATCCATGAGAAAATATCCGGTCCACCAATCACAGCAACAGGGATAATCAAAACCCAAAACCAATTTAAAGTTCCTGCTACATTCTCTGCAATCCGACGAACGGTCACACTCCAAGCAGCTCTTGTCAAATGTTGTATTAAAACAAAAAACAATCCACCCAAAGAAAGGGAAAGAAAGAAAACCACCGCAATTAAATAAGAATACCAATATGCTGTGTGTCCATGCTCATTTGAACCACTAAAAAATGTTGCAATACAACCAAGACCTCCAAGAATAGCCATACTAAGGAATATCTTACTACTTGATTTTGCTGAAAAACTCTGAACTTCCATCATAGCCCTTAATTCACTGAACCCTGTTTAACATTTTCTGGTTTCTCGGCTTTTACAGTTGCTCGTGTATTCTGTAAAGCTCTAATATAGGCAACTATCGCCCACCTATCTTCTACTGGAACTTGAAGCTTATAAGAAGGCATGACTCGCACCCCTTTAGTAATTGCTTCATAAATCTGCCCATCTGTCATATTTATTATTCGTTCATCAAAGTAAGAAGGAGGCCGTACATACCCCTTTTCGATGACAATTCCATCTGCTTCACCTGTCAATCCGTGGCACATAGAACAATAAATATCATATCTTTCTTGTCCTCTCAATAATAACTTTTCAGTTAAAGGGAGAGGATTTGATATATACTCACCATTTACTTTTCCTAGATAATAACCTTCATCGGCGTTTAAATGTCCTCTAGCAACTGTTCCTTCAGGTAAAGGACGCATATTTCGACCGTCCTCAAAAAAGTCATTCTCTCCATATGGCATATACTTTTCCTGATTATCCATATTAGGGTTCAAGTGAATAGGCGGTAGCCTTGACTCTTGACCACGACAGCCAGCAAATATTGCCAGCAACAATAGGGCTTTTAAAAAGATAATCATTGAATTTCGTTTACTCATCTTCACAGACCACCTCTACACTTTTACTTCCGATTTCTTCAAGAAAAGAGCCTGTTAATTCTTCATTAAATTGAGGGTCTTTTGCCTCGATACTGATAAAAAATGCATCATCGGAAAATCGCCCAAAGTTTTTAGAATGAAATAAACCATGATACAATTTAGGTAAGCCATTAAAAGCTAACATTCCAAATACAGCTGCAAAAGCTGAAAATAAAATTCCACCTTCAAAGGTAATAGGGACAAATGCAGGATAACTATTAAAGGGTTTCCCCGAAATAACTAATGGATAAGCTTTGACTGCGACCCACCATTGCAATAGAAAAGCTCCTGCCATTCCCGACATTCCACACGCCATGACTAACCAACCCAATTTAGAGCGAGAAAGTCCCATTGCCTTATCCATTCCATGTATAGGAAAGGGGCTATGTGTATCCCACTCTCGGTAACCTTGATCTCTTACCTTTTCAGCAGCTTTGAGCAAATCACCAGGATTCTTAAACTCAGCTAACAATGCAAATGTTTTCTTTAGGTTTGCCATTAATGTGCCTCCCCTTCATGACCGTGATGAGGATCCGCCTCTGGCATAACCCCTTTCACTTCAGAAACTGCAATCTGAGGTAAAAAGCGTAAAAACAATAAGAAGCAAGTAAAAAACAATCCAAAACTCCCTATATAGGTACAGACATCAACAAATGTTGGTCGAAAGTATCCCCAACTAGAAGGAAGAAAATCTGCATGTAGGGTAATGGTAATCACAAAGCGTTCGAACCACATTCCGATATTAATGAAGATTGTGATAATAAAGGTAAGTAATAAATTATTACGAATTTTCTTAAACCAAAAGAACTGGGGACTGATCACATTACAAGAAATCATAATCCAATAAGCCCATCCATACGGACCAAAAGCTCTATTGTAAAAAGCAAACTTTTCATACTCATTAGCACTATAATAAGCAATAAACATTTCCATGGCATAGGCATAGCCCACTAATGTTCCTGTCAATAGCATGATTTTATTCATGTTATCAATGTGACGCATACGTACAAGTTCTTTAAAACCAAATACTTGACGAGCGATAATCATTAAGGTAGTCACTAAAGCAAACCCAGAAAAAACAGCACCTGCGACAAAGTAAGGAGGAAAGATAGTCGTATGCCAACCAGGTAA
>CAZLBO010000125.1:0-6891 GCA_964557725.1 uncultured Bifidobacteriales bacterium
TTGGAAGTAAAACCCTATATGTCTTATCAAAAAGAGGTTTACTAATATCAATTGCGAAGTGTTAAAAGTAGCGGCTAATAAGATGCTTATGCCAATAAGCCCTATTTTTTTGTGCTGATAAAGCCAAAGGCAGATAGGCCCCACAAGAGCGAGGGAGGATACTCCTGCAAAAGTACTGATTAAAAAAGAGGTAAAGGGCTGGGCTCCATAGATAAGGGCAATCCAATTTCGAGAAAGGAAAAGGAAAATAGCGGGTTTAACCCCAAATTTTAATAAAAAAGGCAGAATAACCAGATAAGAAAGCCCTAATCGCAACCAGGGAAAAAGGGGGACTTTAGGCAAGAGTATCTCAAATATTTGAAACCCACAGGCTAGCAGTAAGCAAAAAGAGAAGGTCTCGGAGGTGAGTTTAAGTTTTGTAGAAATATGCTTTTCTCATTTAAAAGGTAACGCCATCTAGCTGATTAGGGAGGCTTGGGTGCTCTTCATCCCCTTGAATTTTAACTAATAACCTCCCTGGGACACAAATGAGTCGCTCATGGGTGCTGGATATTTTTCCCTGTTTCACACAAATTTTATGGGTACAGGGGGCCTTGATGATTTGTATGGTTCCCTCTTTGCGAAGGAGTTGGTAAGTTCCAAAATGGGTTTTGATGTGGATTTCTTTATCTTCTCCCTTGAGTGAATACCAAGAATTTTGCTGATTTTTTACAAAAATTAAGGCTTTTGACCCGTTTTCTCCTATAAAATAAAAACAAAACCAAGTTCCTAGTATTAAAAAGCATGTGGCGACTAGGGTGTCTAAGGGTTTGAGAAAAGTCATGCTTTTGATACTAGCTCATTTTATCAGTAATTCAAGGAAATTATTTACTAGGATTTTACTTTTTGGATACGTACATTGTGAGAAGTTTAAAGGATGAATACCTTTTTTATATCTTAAATATTCAAAAACAATTGTTGAAGGGGGCTGAAATGCAAAAAATGACAAAAAAAATATTAATGGGTGCAGTACTTAGCGTAGGCTTGAGTAGTGTCGCTTTTTCAGGGGATAAAGTAGCACCGAGATCACCTTCTTACGGAAGTGTGATGCAAGGGAATGCGGCGGTTGATTTTACTGTAGCAGATTACTTATCACGTCCTAATTTAATAGGGGAACAACAGTTTGTTTCTGGTTACGGTGCTCCAGGGGTTGTTAATGGAGCAACTTCTATCCAAGCCATGGGAATGAATTGGTTTGCAGGAATGGATAATACGAGAAGACCAGGTGTTGCCAATTCATTGGTTCGATTGGGTGTTGGTGTAGGAAATACTTTTGGGGCTGGTATTATATACGGCTTGAATCAAACGAAGTCAGAAGTTCCTGTAACTGTTGTTGGACCTCCAGTGTCAACGGGAAAAACAGAAGTATCTACACAAAATAATGGGGATGAATGGGGTGTATTTGGGAGCTTTGGCTTTGGGACTATGAGTGTTTTTGGTGAGTTTTCACGAGAAACTGGTCCAGCTGCCACAGTAGAAACCAAAACAACAGGTGTAGCCACGGTGGAAACCAAAAATACGGCAAATAACGTAACGTTGGGCTTTGTGAAAGACACTGAGGGTGAAAAAAGTCACGCTTTAGCTGTAACAGCTTCTTTGGTTTTAGCTAGTGCTGAACAAGGTGTTGCAACTGATAACTCAACAATGACTTTAGGTTTAAACGTAAATCATGGAGTTCCTTTGGTTTATGGAGATGATTTCGCTGTTTTTTTCGGAGCTATTTTTGACATTGCTTATCGTTCTTTTGAAGATAAAGTAGTGGGTGCGAGCCCTAAGGAAGGAAGTGCTACTTTAATTTCTCTTGCTCCTAATGTGAGCTTTCAGAAAGAGATTGGAAAAGGCTTTGAGGCGAGCTTAGGTGCTTCTGCAAATGCTTTGACATGGACAAATACTAGTCAAGTTGTATTGTTTGGTACTCCCGTTGCTAATGCTGATGTTTCTAACTCAACTACGACTAGTGGAGCAGGCAATGTTTCTGTTGGACTACGTTGGAAAAAGGATAATTTTTCAGTAGACGGCCAAGTGGCAACTGCATTGTTAACAAATGGACCTAACTTTATTAGTGGTACAACAAGTGCAATGCTTGCTAGTGTTGGTGTTGCTGTTGGATTCTAAGTTTAGATAAAGTAAACAGAAAAAGGCTTGGGGAAATTCTCCCTAAGCCTTTTTTATTACCCCTTTTTGAACCTCCTTAACCCCCCTAGCAAGTCATTCTATTAGAATTCATTGTCCCGCCCTTATAATTTTAATACTTTGAAGCTTTTAACAGGAACGTTGCCGTGAAAGCCAAAGGCCAAACCACCCAAATTATCCATTTAGATAGACTCGGTTCTATTGAGCATGGCTCGTTGCATATGCCTATTCATACTTCTGTGGCTTATGGGCATAAAAAGGCGGAAGATTTAGCAGGGGTCTTTCAAGGGACAAAAAAAGGGTATGCCTATGCACGCCAAGCAAACCCCACTGTAAGTGCTTTAGAAGCAAAGATAACGATGCTTGAGAAAGGGGTAGGGAGCCTATGCTTTTCCACAGGAATGGCGGCCTTAGGGGGTGCTTTTCTCTCTTTGTTAAATGCAGGGGATCATATAGTCTCTAGTTCTTATTTATTTGGAAATACCAATAGTTTACTCAATACCCTTGAGCGAATAGGAATCAACGTCAGCTTTGTGGATGCCACTAAAGTAGAAGAAGTGGAAAAGGCCATTCGTCCCAAAACAAAAATTGTGTTGGTCGAGACTATTGCGAACCCTGTAACACAAGTTGCGGATCTCAAAAAAATAGGCAATTTATGTGCCGATAAAAAGTTGATCTATTTAGTGGATAACACCATGACTTCCCCTTTTCTTTTTCAACCTGTGGATGTTAAGGCCACCTTTAGTTTAAACTCCCTAACCAAGTATATTGGAGGGCATGGAGACGCTTTAGGAGGCTGTATCACAGACTTAGGGAACTTTGATTGGACAGAGTATTCAAATATAATGGATATCTATCAGGTAAAAGACAAACAAAAATGGGCATTGGTTCAAATCAGAAAAAAAGGACTTCGTGATTTTGGAGCTGCTTTAAGTCCTGAAGACGCACATCGCTTGGCTATTGGTTGTGAAACCCTCACTTTAAGAATGGAACGTTCTTGCCACAATGCTTCTTGTGTAGCAGAACTATTAGAACAACATCCTGCTGTTTCCCAAGTGAACTACCCTGGGCTTAAAAGTCATCCTCAATACGCCTTATCTCAAGAGCTGTTCAAGTATTCAGGGTCATTATTAAGTTTTGTCGTGGGGGATAATCAGAATTGCATGGATGTTCTCAATCGTTTGGAGTTGGTTATTAATTCGTCCAATTTAGGAGACAATAGAACCCTAGGGATACCTGTTGCCCACACTATCTTTTTTGAAATGGGGCCTAAGCGCCGTGCGGAAATGGGGATTGATGAGTCTCTTATTCGTCTTTCGGTGGGGATAGAAGATACAGAAGACTTATTAGAAGACTTTAAACAAGCTTTAGGTTAATAGAGGCTGTTTGTATGAAAACTGAATTTAATGATTTTCGAGAACACTTTCATTTACACCTTTTGCCAAAGCCGTTTAAAAAGCTGTTAGGGGTATTTACCATCGTCTTATCCCTTGGTGTAGGATTGGGTAATGTGTATGTGTGGCAAACCACTCAATTGACTCCTACGGGTACGGTAGAAAGGTACAACGGTTCGAGTTTGGGTGAAGAAGCGGATGAATTTGAGATTCCTACACATTATGCTAAGCCCATGGGAGAGTTGTTAATTACCACTCATAATCATGTTAATTCTCTTTCTCTTATTTTTGTTTGTATGGGCTTGCTTTTTTTAGGGAGTTCAGTTGTTAAAGGGCAATGGAAAACTTTTATCGCTATAGAGCCAATGGTGTCTATTGTCACGACCTTTGGAGGGTTATGGGCAATGCGTTATCTACATCCTGCTTTTGTGTATTTGGTTATGGTTTCAGCTATTCTTATGTACGTCTGTTTTTATGTGATGGCAATTTGTGTGTTGTATGATTTATTTGTGAAGAAGGCTCCGTCCCCCTCTAACTAGTGTAATCCACAACATACACTAGTCACAAAACCGAGTACAGTCTTCGTCCTCAAACTCAATTTCTAAAGTGGAATGCTCAATCCCCATTCCACTTAGTTTTTCTTTAAGTTTTAACTTGATACTCTCTATTTCTTTTTTTGTGGAATCTTTGCAAATAATAACATGTGTGCTTAAAATATGCTTTTCTCCATCAAGAGACCAGATGTGAGTATCGTGTACTCCTTGAATATAAGTTTCATTTTTAAGTTCACCATCAATGGTATCTACACTTAAATTTTGGGGAGTGGCTTGTAAAAATAAGAGGGCGGTCGCTTTTAAGTTTTTAAATACCCCCCAAAGGATGTAGAGAGTAATAAGGAGAGAAAGGAGAGGGTCTAAAAAGGTAATATTGGTAAACATCATGACAATGCTAATCACAAGAACCGCCACCCAGCCGAGAACATCTTCAAGTAAATGGAGAGAGACGACTCTTTCATTCATAGAGCCTCCCTTAGACGTTTTATAAGCGGCCATTCCATTGACTGCAATACCAAAAAGAGAAAACCAGAACATGCCTTGCGAGTGCGTAGCTTCGGGGTGAAAGAGCCGGGGAATTGCTTTACTTAAAATAAAAAGAGAACCAATGAGTAAAATATTAGCGTTAATAAACGCCCCTAAGAGTGAGAATCGTTTATACCCATAAGAAAATTGATTGGTTCTTTTTTTATTAGAGAACCGTTCAAGATACCATGCCATGCCCAGAGAAAATGAATCGCCTAAATCGTGTAAGGCGTCGGACATGATTGCTACGCTATTGGTGAGGTAACCTCCAACAAATTCAAAAAGGGTAAAAAAGACATTGAGGAAAAAAGCAACCTTAATGTTTTTAGTGGAGTGATGGTGGTGGTGATGAGCCATGTTTTTTAGGACGTTTAAGCTTAAACTTAAACGTATAAATTCTTTTTGTTAAATAGTGAGTTCTGTGTAGAGTGGCATAAACTTAATGCGTTCCTTAGGTAAAAAAGAGATGTTATGAGTACCAAGAACAATACCGTGAGATATTTGGGGAAATGTTGAGAGAAGTAAATGCATGCTTTTTAACCTTCCTCCTTTGCCACTTTTTATTTCAATAGGACATACTTTTCCGTTGAAATGAATTAAATAATCAACTTCTGCTTGGCTATTTTTTTTAAGACGACTCCAAAAATAAAGTCTTGAATGGATGGGGTTTGATTCTAATATTTGTTGACCTACAAACTGTTCTGATAAAGCTCCCTTAAAAATATTATTGAGATCGGGGGTGTCAAGAATACTTGAATAAGGAGTATCATTTAAGTATTGCATTAAACCGATATCTAAAAATACGGCTTTAAATATTCTGTCAGAGGATGAACTCATTAAGGGAAGCTCGCCACTAGTTGCAGTTACTTTGTGTACAACTAAGGCCTTTTCTAAAATGTGACAGCCTTTTTTAATTATTTCTATTCTTTTGTCTTTAATCAAGTTAGTGTACTTTAAGTGCTTTCCGATTTGCATGCTATAGCTTTGAAAAATACTTTCAATAACGGAACGCTCTATTTTATTGTGGTACTTTGCAAAATCATCGATATAGGATGAGCAAATTTCATGATGAATTTTTTTGACAGAAGATATTTTTTTTTCCATTGCATATGTTTTAACGACTTCTGGCATGCCACCTACGATAAAGTATATTTTTAAATAGCTTAATAATTTATCGTGGATAAAATCATCAAGGGGCAATTCTTCTGACATGTTAGGTAAATAGGAACAAAGTGGTTTTTGCCCTAGTGCATTTAAAAACTCTCGAAAAGACAAGGGGTACATCCATAAGTACTCCACTCTCCCCACGGGAAAGGAATTTTCTTTCAAGGAGAATTCAAGAAGTGATCCTGTTGCAATCACCCATGATTGAGGAGTTTCTTCATAAAAATACCTAAGAGACATAAGCGCTTTAGGGCACGTTTGTATTTCATCAAAAAATATAAGGGTTGTTTCTAAGGAGTAGTCTTTTCCTTTTTCGATGAGAATTCGATCAAATATTTTTTGAGGGGATAAATCTCCTTCAAAGATCTTAGATAATGAGGGTTCTTTTTCAAAATCAATTTTGATGAAATGCTTAAACTGCTCTTTTGCGAACTCTTCAATGGAATAGGTTTTCCCTACCTGTCTTGCGCCTCTTAAAATAAGAGGTTTGTGCTTTTTTTGGTTTTTCCAATTGAGCAGTTTATGTGAGATACTTCTGTACATAGTTATTTGTAATAATCCAATGGTAAAACTACTTATTTATTGTAATAATCCAATGGTAAAACACCATAAAAAATGTAATAATCCAATGGTCTTTTTACTTAATAGGGTAATTTAGGCTGTTTTATCCTCTTTTTGAGATTGAGTTGTTTATATTCTTTAGTTTCAGCTTATTAATACGAGTTTTTTAAACAAGGACGAATCAAAGAGAAATTATTGGACAAATTTATTAAAAATAGAGTGAAATGTTAATTGAAAAAGTACGCATTATGCGTATTTTATGCGAATGATATACGAATGGAATAAATGAAAAAGAGTTAAAAAATATGGAAATATTTTTGGAAAATAATGTTTCGAAATTGATCAAAGTAAAAGATGGAAAAATATTTTATACAAAAGTGGCGAAAAAAGACATAGTAGAGAGAAAAAGAAGAGCTACCTCTCTACAAAAAATAAAGAAAGAGAAGTTGCATCTCACACAAAAAGATCTGACAAAGGCAGTTGGTGCAAATGTGTATGCCCGTGATGTTTTGTATCGTTCC
>CAZLBO010000126.1:0-2935 GCA_964557725.1 uncultured Bifidobacteriales bacterium
TCTAGGAGAGCGGGAAGCATACTTGCATACTGCAATCAATGCCCTAAAGTCCATCGCTCTGTCTCCTCTTAAGGTTTCCCCCATTTACGAAACAGCACCCATGGGGCCTGGGGAACAAAATCATTATTTAAATATGTGTGTTACATTTAGCTGTTCACTCACTCCTCAAGAATTATTAAGTTACTGTAAAAAGTCTGAAGAAAAAATGGGGCGAATTCACCGTAAAAAATGGACTTCCCGTGAAATTGACATTGATATTATTTATTACGGAGACATCTCACTACAAAGTTCATTGCTCACTCTCCCTCACCCCGAATTTCACAAACGTATGTTTGTATTAGTCCCTCTTGCTGACATTGCCAGTGAACTCCTTATTACTCCTTTCAAAATACCCGTAAAGGATATTTTATCACAAGTATCCACACATTCAACAGAGTCCATTAGCCAATGGCACTCTTTGTCATCTTATGCAGCTGCCTGAATCCATCCGATACCTTGCAATCGAAGGCGTGCTTGGAGTAGGTAAATCCACCCTTGTTAAGTACTTTGGACAACACACCCATGCTCAACCCCTTTTTGAAAGCCATGTAGACAACCCCTTTTTAACTCAGTTCTATGAAAACCGCTCTGCCAACGCCTTTCAAACACAAATAGTCTTTCTTCTTTCTCGCTATAATCAAATTAAAGACACCTTTTTACAGCAAGATTTATTTATTCCCCAAATAATTAGCGATTATATGTTTGCAAAAGATAGAATTTTTGCCAGTATCAATTTAAATGAAAATGAAATGGCTATTTACAACAAGCTCTCGACCCTACTGCAAAAAGACTTAATAGAACCTGATTACATTGTTTATTTACAAGCCAGTACAGAAGTTTTACTTGAACGAATTGCCATGCGTGACAGAACCTTTGAACGCAATATTGATGAGCAGTACATTGATTCACTCAATGAATGCTATAATTCATTTTTTATGCATTATGAAGGTTGTCCCGTTCTCATTGTTAATACCAATAACCTTGATTTTGTTAAAAACCCCGATGACTTTCAGTTTCTATTAAACAATATTTGCAAAGTTCCTCCTGGGAAGAACTTTCTTTCCCCTGTTTCCCCTTAAACATAAATGTGAGCCTATTTATCCTATGAAGGTATTAAAAACTATTTCTGAATACAGAGCTTGGCATTTACAGTTACCCAAAAAAGCAAATTTAGGGTTAGTTCCCACCATGGGTAACCTTCATCTTGGACACCAAAGCCTTATTGAGGCTAGTCTCCAAAACAATGAATTTACAGTCGTCACTTTATTTGTCAATCAGATCCAATTTAATTCCTCTCTTGATTTTGAAAAATACCCTCGAACCCTCGACGCCGATCTTGAACTTTGTCAATCCCTAGGAGTCGACGTTGTTTTTACTCCTGAACACCATGAGTTATATCCTAAGGGTCATTCAACTTACTGTGAAGTTCAAAATTTAGACAATTATTTATGTGGTTTATCTCGCCCAGGGCACTTTCAAGGGGTTTGCACTATTGTTCTTAAACTGTTTAATATTACCAAACCCACTACTGCTTACTTTGGGCAAAAAGACTTTCAACAAGTAAGGATTATTGAACAGCTCGTCTTAGATTTAAACTTAGAGATTACTATTTCACGAGAACTTATTATCCGAGAGGCCTCGGGTTTAGCCATGAGTTCAAGGAACCTACGTTTAACAGAGAAAGAACGAGAAAACTCTGCCTCTCTTTTTAAAGCCTTATCAAAAGCTAAACTTGCCTATACAAACAATGAACGAGAAAGTGAAAAACTCTCTCAAATTGTAAAAGAACACTTAAATTTAACTTCGAATGATAAAATAGAATATATAACTATTGCTTCTCAACAATCCTTACAACCACTCATGGAAAAAATTAATGAACCTGTCGTTTTGGCAATTGCAGTCTATTATGGAAAAGTCCGCTTGATTGATAATATCATCTTAGAATGAATCTCACCCCTTAACGATGCTTCTTTTTAAATATTTTAAATATTTTAGAAACTTCTTTTCCACCACTTTTAGCAATTATCTTTAAATAATAAAGTCCATTAGCAACCAGCACCCCTTTAGAAGAGCGACCGTCCCAAGCCATTTCTCGATACCCAGATCCAGGAATATCTTTCATTTTTTTAACTAATCTCCCTGCCCGAGAGTATATTTTTAATTGCACCGACTCTGCATAATCTGTTAACTGATAAACAAATACTGCAGTGTCCGCAAAGGGGTTAGGATAGCTCCCTAAAATTTTAATAGATAACCCATCTCCATATTGATAGACAAATGTTTCAATGACTTGATTCCCCGAAATATCTCGTGCCACAATAGTCAAAGAGTCTCTTTTTACTTCTCCATCTGGAGTATACTGTACCACCCCCATCTTTCCTGAAAACCCCATTGACTGGCTGACTAAACGAGCCGAATCTATAGTCGATTGACTTTTAATCATCGGAACATGCACTTCAAAATCTACTCCGACTTCATCGCGAATCGTAATATCCAAAGGCACTCGCTGTGGAATAAAGTCATCGGGTAATAAGCGTTGCCCAGCGGAGGTAACTTGAATCACCGGGCCTTGCTTGTCTAAATTATTAAAGTATCCAAGAATACCGTTCCCTCTATTATACGAAGTCACTAAACCCCTGTTGTGGCCAGAAGAATCTAGCTTATACCAATTATTCTTCTCCTGTAACCAATAGTGCCAACGGTAATTTTTAAGGCTATCTGCGGTACCTAATTTAAAAGTCGTTCCCACATGAAGTTCATTCTTTTTAAAGGCACTTGAAAAGCCAACCTGATATGCAGAGAAACGGGATTGATTATGATATAACACCCTTAAGTGCGACTTCTCACTTTGAAGCTTACTGGCCTTTAAAAAGACTCGCCCCTTTTGAGAAGAAGC
>CAZLBO010000126.1:2945-6891 GCA_964557725.1 uncultured Bifidobacteriales bacterium
AGCCATTGTTACAAAGGCCAAGCTGTCTGATGAGAATAAGGTATCCGTTTTTTGAGAGAGAAAATTTGTAGACCATTGAAAGGAAGTATCCCGTGTATTATTACTCAAATCATTTTCATTTAAAGAAGCAGAAAAAAGGACAACAGATAGCGGAAGATTAAAACGCGACTCCTTTATTTTAACAAAAAATGAATCCACACTATTTGACCTCAAAGGCGAAGAAAAAGATAAGGTATCCGATTCCCAAACCTTTTTATTATAATAATTGACAATTACTTTTAAAGCTGGTTCTTCTCCTAGACCTCTATTTTTAAACCTTACCCAAAATCCTAATTCATTTTGAAAGGGAAGAGAAAAAGGGGGTTCCATGTATACCAAGTCAGAAGGAGCCTTCAGGGGAAAGCTAAACACTTTGGATTCTACATCACTTAAAGAGAGTTCCTTTCCTTTTCCTAAATCCACTTTAACACTCATTCGGATACGAATAAAAACCTCTGGTTCATTTATGCTTGTAAGAGATGTTCGTAAGGGAATAAAACCATTTCCTTTAAACAAATTACCCTTTAACTGCTGAATAGGAATCTCATTACCAGAAACGAACTTAACCTTTCCCCTCTCTCCAACATAATAAAGAAGGGTTCCCCCTGTTAAACTTAACCCCCCTGATAAGTTATCCAATACAAACTGAACTTCTACTGAATCTCCTAATTGAGGTTTTTCTTTACTTAAGGCAACGGAATGAATCATCCAATCAAAGGAAGAAAACTCACCTTCCGTAACATAGGACTTACTTTTATCCCAATAGTGAAAAGTAGCTTTACCTGAAGAAGATAATAACAATTCTAAATCTTTTTGTTTAAACACCACCCCTTCTGACAGTTTACTCTTAGAAAAAGAAACTTCTTTTTTATAAACAGAGGAGTCACCAAAGTACACACTCAGAACCCCTGTTCCCGATGAGGTTTTTAAGTCCTTATTTAATAGATTTAGTTGAAAATTACCTCCTGATTTTGAAGTTGTTATCTTCATTTCTTTATCTACTTCAGGGTAGGTTATACGCAAAGCTGGGTCCCCCAACAAATCAAACTCTTTAAGAATGGGCAAAAAAGTTTCTCCTGTTTTAAGGGCCATTTTATTCTCAGCCATCTGCACCATTTGTCCTGCGGTTTGAGGCCCCGACAAAACAGAAACCCGCATTAATTCTTCTGCAAGTAGCCCTCCTGCTGCATTAGATATATATCCAGAGGCCCCATAAAAAGATAATGCCCCCGATTTATTTCTTCGAATTAATTCTTCTCCTAAGGATCGTTCTCCTACATCTTCAAAAAAACCTGTTAAACAAGTCACTGAATAAATAAGGGGAATAGAATAGTCGGCCCTTAAACTATCATTATCCAATTCTTTTAAAGTCAACAAACCTGCATCTGACCAAACAGCACCCCCTCCATGCCCCACAAAACTGATGATATTAAAGGCCGAGTCCATTTGGCGATAAACACTGGGGGACTGATCTAACGGACGATAATAAGGGGAGGATTGATCCACATCTAAACGAGAAAAATCCCGTCCATTTTCAACTAAAATATCTTGTAAATTATTATTTGTTTGGGTAAAAGTAGCTTCATACCCCCCCAATAAAAGAAACTTATTCTTCCACTGCCCCAGGCTTCTTTCCTTTACATCAATTGACATCTTTTGAACAAGAGAAGACAATTCTTCAACTGTAGACACAGGAATCCTGCCCACCCACAAGTCTTGTATTTCATCATCACCCGAGACTTTTACAAAATAATCATCATTACTCGTAACCCCCCAACCAGGAATATGTATAAGATGAGTCGGCACTAAATTCTTTTGGAAGTCGCCTTCCTTCTTATTAAACCAAAGAGAAGCTTCTCCTAAAAGAAGAACATAAGCTGGAGCAGGGCTTTTCCAGTTTTGGTAAGCGTACTTTATAAATTCACGGATGTATTTGGGGTCTTCATTTCCCTGACCAAAAATAGCATAAATCTGTTCAACAAACACAACTTGTGAAGTTAAGCCTTGTTCTTTTTTTAAGGCTATTAATGAATCTAATGAGGAACCAACTAATCTTTTATCCGTAATAATTAAATAATCGGCCTGATGAGAAGGGGACAAAAGATCATCTAATGTATCTAAGTAAAAAACGGGATTTCTTCTTTGTTCTTCTGCAACTAAAACATACTCGGTAGAAGAAACTCCTTCATCAGTAAAACTCAGTTGCTGTTCTGCTCCCACAGAAAACAAATTAAAGCCTACTAACTTTCTTCCTAAAGCATCCCATAATGAATACTTATCTTTTGTTAAGCCTTTTAAAATAAACTGTTTGTGACCTCTATTATTAACGAAGTTGTTATTAAAATTAAGTTCATTTTCTAATACCTTATAAGAAGCCTTAAAATCGAATTCTATATAATCTAAATAAGCATCTTGGTGTTTAACAACTCCCCCTGTGCTGGTTTTAAGGTCGTTTATTTTTTGTATGGTGAGGATGTTCCCTCCCTGTTTTAAAACAGCGGGGTTTAATGGCCTTGATTTCCACACATAAGCATTATCCCCAGACCAAAGTGCTGTATTATCATCTCCCCCTACCTGAGTGATGTCCTGAGAGTTTAATAAAAAACGGATGTGATGATCAAAAGGTGCCGTAAGAACATCGGTAATGCCTTGCATCCTAATTGTTACCGTTAAATTTGAATCAACTTGTGTACTCGAAAGAAAAGGTTGATTTGAAAAATCAAAAGGAACTTCAATCGCATCAAACTCCACTCCTTGCTTTTTCCAAAACCAAAAATCCGACTGTTTTAAACCCTTAACACTTGACCCTAGATCTACTACATCTGCAATCGCAACACCACCTAATCTCAAAACATCATTATCTTCTTCTAAATGGACTTTAATAAAATAGGGTTCTGCACGTTCAATTTTATTGTTGCGATTAAAAACCACGCCACCTTCATCCCCTGCCACAGGAACTAAAGGAGCTCTCAGTCCTTGTCCTCCCCCCCAAACTAAAAAGAATGTAGCTTCATTTGTATAAAAAGAGTTGTGAGAGGTTTTTCCTTTAGACACAAAACTCCCTTTAGGGGGGCGACCCATAAATTCTATATAATCCCCGCGGTTCCACTCGCCATCACTTTCACCTTTTATGTATAGGGGAACTTGTTCGCCCTGATAGTATAACTTAAAACTTCTTGGATCCTTTTTCTCTAAACCCAATAATTTAAACTGTTCATATGTCATTACATATATTTTCTTTTCCTTTGTTTTAATGACCAATCTTTTGGAGAACTTCAGGCTTTTATCCGTTTGCACAGTGGACTTTCTCAAACTTCGAGTGGCATCTTCCACAAATCTTAACTTTCTCGATTGTGAATAATTAATAATCCATGACTGAAGGTGTCTTTCCACAATAGAAGATTTATTTCCTGCAAAGGCAGAACGAACCCTTCTTTCGCCCACTATCCCCTTAGAAGAACCAAAAGATATTTTCAATTTTAAATAATTGACACTCTCCCATTTTCCTTTTTTTTTAAACAAAGAGTTTAAATGAAAACTGATCACCTCCAAATCTCGATAGACTCCCCTATAGCCTTTTTCGATTCTCTTTCTCTTTATTTCATTCTTATTTTTTGTGAGATTTAGAACCAAGCTACTTTTCAAATCTAAGACACTCCACCTCACCTGACTGCCCTTAGGAACAGCCACTACCACGTCTTTAGAGGCTTTCGTATCTAAAGACTGCCCTTCTTCTTGTTTCCATACAAGTTGAACACCCGTGGCACTCCAAGATTCTAACGTCCAATTTGAAAATGCAGGGATAATCCCTCCTAGTATCACAAGGGCAATTATTACTTTCATGGCCGGCTCTTAGTAAACTGTGAACAAGACAGAAATTGAGTTCTGTTAAGTGGATCTCTTCCTG
>CAZLBO010000127.1:0-6859 GCA_964557725.1 uncultured Bifidobacteriales bacterium
CTGTATTTAAGTTCCTTAAGTTTTCCCCTAATTTCTCAAAGTGAGCGTACTCCATATTTTCATATTGACGGGTCTTGCTCGAAAGATGTTGAGAGTATGGCTTAACCACAAGGTAATCAAGCCCTATTTCATCACGACACAATTTTGCTAAGGCTTCAATCTCCCCCGCATTTTCAGGTAACAATAAAATTTGAAGCCCTATCGTACAATCTATCTTTCGCTCACGGCGAGATTCAACCAGTCGTTTTAAATTTTTTATCACACGATGATAATCCCCCTCTTTTGTTCGATGTATCTTAGCATAAGTTTCTGGGGTTCCTCCATTAAAGGACACCTTTAACCATGAGGTATGTGGTAAAGCATTTTCAATAAACCGATCGGTTACCACTGAGGCATTTGTGGTAAATGAACTATCAATACCCGCTTTTGCTGCCGCTACAACCATTTGATCGATGTCTTTATGAAGCAAAGGCTCACCTTCGCCTGCAAACATCACACTCTTTACCCCTTTGCTTCCCATAACCGCAAGAGCACGCTCTACAGCCCCTAATTCTAGCTGAACCGAATGGTAACCAATATAATCTACTGCACAAAAGGTACAACGATGATTACAAGCTCCATTGGGAGAAATTTCGACATAAATAGGGTAAACAGATTTTGCTTTTTCCCAATCCTCCCCCACCTCTAAAACTTGAGCAACCCTCTGTGGGTGGTAAATTAATTTATGACTATCTATTGCGTATTTGTCTTCCATTTAAAGACGACCTCTCATAAAAGGTAAAAGAATTAAAAAGGACCACAGAAATCCTTCTGAGGTATATCATGGGGAGTCTCTCTCACTAAGGCTTGTTCTAAGGCTTTACTTGAGATTTTTTTATTTATTTGTTTTAGGATACTCGTCGCCAACTTTAATGCGTCAGGATAAAACCCTTTGACAAGGTGCGGTGAGGTAGGAACAGGTAACTCTGGCAAACCGATTCGCTGTGGGGGGCTTTTAAAATAAGCAAAACCCTGCTCAGTAACAGAAGCTATAACCTCTGCACTCATTCCTGCAAAACATTGTGCCGTATCAGCAACTAGCATGTGCCCCGTTTTTTGAATCGACTTTAAAATTGTTTTTGTATCTAAAGGGCGAACCGACCTTACATCGATAACCTCCACTTCCACTCCAAATTGAGAAAGTGCCTCCGCAGCTAATAGTGCTTCTATCACCATGTAGGAAAAAGCCACCACTGTAAAGTCATTCCCCTTTCGTGTGACTCTAGCACCATTCAGAGCCACTGAATAAGGTTCTATTGGTACGATGTCCTCTACTCCTTGTAACCAGCGATGTTCAATAAAAATAACAGGGTTATTATCCTTAATTGCTTCAATCATCATCCCTTTTGCATCATGACCTGTCACAGGCATCACTACTTTTAGACCAGGGATATGCCCAAATAAGGCTTGTAAACTTTGAGAATGTTGGGGGCCTGGTCCCCAGCCTCGGCCAATAATAAAACGAATCACTAAGGGAACATCTACTTGCCCCCCAAACATGTAACGCCATTTTGCTCCATTATTCACAATTTGATCCATCGCCAAAAGCCCAAAGTCTATGCGTTGGTGAACCATAACAGGCCTTAAACCCGAGGTCGCAGCTCCTATACAAAAACCTGTCACTCCGTTTTCTGATAAGGGAGAGTCAAAAACACGATGTTTTCCGAACCGCTCTTGCAACCCTGCGGTAGACCCAAAAATGGCCTTGGGATCGGGGACTCCCTCTCCAATAACAATTACAGAGGGATCCATCTCCATCGCTTGAGCAAGCCCCTCACAAATGGCTTCGGACTGGGTGATAGGAATGAGACCTTCTCTTTGCCCCCTCGCATTTATTTCTTCTTTTTGATTTAAATTTATCTCAAGCATATAAATATCCCTCTAATTCGGAGGGATCGGGTTTTTTACTGGTTAAAGCTAATTGAAATGCCTTTTCAATTTCTACTTGTAATTTTTGTTTTATCTCTTTTACTTCTGATTTTAATTCGATAGAATTAAAGTGCTTATTTATCCATCGTTCAATCGGACACTTTCTTTCCCAATCTTCTCTTTCTCCTACAGGTCTATAGTTAAGATGATCATCATAATAAGGGCCACAATGCTCGCGCCAGCGATAAGTTTCAATTTCAAGAAAACCTGGTTGAGATGATGCCTTCATTTGTTGCAATAGATTTTGAGTCGTGTGATAAACAGCTTCCACTTTATTGCCATTCACTTTTTCTACAACACAGCCCATAGCTTTAGCCACAGAGTGAATCTCTCTCTTGGGTTGTCTCTCCTTTAATGAAGTGTAACAGGAATACTGGTTATTTTCGCATACAAATAAAATGGGAAGCTCATGCAATGCCGCAAAATTTAAGGACTCATGAACCACTCCTTCTTCAAATGCTCCATCCCCAAAAAAAGAAACGATACGCCTATTTTCTCTTTTTAATTTTATTGCCCAAGCGGCCCCTACTGCCACAGGAATAGTTGCACTTACAATGGGAACGGAACCTAAAAACCCCGCCTCTAAATCAAGTAAATGCATAGAGCCCCCTACTCCTTTGCAACACCCCTCTTTTAAACCGTATAACTCAGCAATAAAAGCAGTTAAATTTCCACCCTTTGCAAGATAATGAGCGTGACTGCGATGGGTACTATAAACTCCGTCCTGTTTTTCTAAAGCTTGGCATACCCCCACTGCGGCAGCTTCTTGCCCAATAGAAAGATGCACAGGACATCTCATTTTTTGTTCCCCATAACGAGTGCCAATAGCCTCTTCCACCTTGCGAATACGCAACATCTCACATAAAAACTTTAAGTTTAAAGAAGGATTCACAGTACCCTCTCTTGAACCATGTATCGCAAAGAAGATTCTTGAACAGTTAATAATCCATGAACTTCTTTTATGACTTCCTTAACATCAATAAAGTTCATGCAGGGGCTATCTTGAATGCATTTAGATTCTAAACATGGAATACAATCCCAATTTAAAGAAGGAGTCAATTTAACTAACCCTGGATAATCCAATTCCGAAGCAATAGTAGGCCCAAACAACGCAACCACGGGTTTTCCCAGTCCTAAAGCAATATGTAAACCTAAGGAGTCATTGGTTACTAACATACGACAGCTCGAAATCCATTCAAAATAACCTTCAATATCCTTGGTTCCCTGTTGCCAAGAAACCGAAAAATCACGACTCAAATTTTTCCCCAAACGATTCCAACTTTCTTCTGGCCAACGCTTGAGAGGGAATTTCTTTCCTATTTGATGATTTAAACCCACGTCTATTGAACTTTTAGATTGAGGCTGATACCCCAGTACATAAGGTTGCCCTTGGTATACATGACCTACCATTTCATATAAAACATCTGACCATGATTTTTGTTTTCTCTTCTTCACATCCATATCATAAGTCATGGCTAACGCCTCATCAGAATGATCATAGGATACAGCATCATGAGTCCATGATTCCAAACGAAAACCAAACCGACGCCAAGCAGGAATTCTATCTGCCACAGAACAAATTCCGGGGTCTTTTTCAAAATTAATTACAATGTCAAATGATTCAGACAGTAATAAGTGAGGGGTAAAATGATTCACCGTAAGCAAACGGTGTATCATGGGATTCCCTCTCAATAAGGGAGCCCCTTTGGGGTCTACAAGCCAAGTCACATGATAAGCCTCACTGGGGTAAAGATGTAAGATTACCGTAGTACGCAAGATATCCCCTAAACTCACCACCCCACTATTATCTGAATCAAGAGTTTCTCCATAACCCGTCTTAATAATCAAAACACGCTTTTTTCCATCAGGTGTTATTCTTTGATTCATGTGATCTGCCTTGTGTTTTCTTCGAGTAGGATAAACTTTTTGGCTTCTTCGGTTCCTTCAATTTTAGAAGCCAAATCAAAAGGAATTTTAATATTTCTAATACTGACAGAAGTATGGGCCTTCCCCTTATTCTCATAACTTTGATACCGGTCATTTTTAACCTTTGTGTCACAACCTATACAGCGTCCGTAATGGGAACAAGAACGATAAATATTCAAATCATCTAAAGTAAAATGAGGATCCAAAAGATGCCCCACAGGTCGAATATTATTTTCTACAAATAATTCACTTTCAATACTTTTGTAATTAAAATGGGCTGATTCTAAAATTTCAAAGTCTGCTAACGGCCCCCCCTTTTTCCAATTTTCATATAAGTAATAGTGACAACCCCATACAAAACCGAGGGGATCTAATAGTAATTCTGATGTTTTACACTCTGCTTTTAAAGTTTCTGTATAAATATGACGCGTAAGTAGATCCGTTGAAAAGGGATAAAGATAATGCCCATAAAGCTTCCCTTTATCCACTCCTAAAAACTCTTTTGTTTCAAAGGGAACACGCCCCCGGCTCAACTCTTGCATTTTACGGGTGACTTGATTGCTAGGGTGTGAAACCATATAAATACCGATATCACTGGTTAATTTATCGCCTGTCACTTTAAAACCCAATTGATTTAACTCTTCACAACGTTCTATAAGTGTTTCAAACCCTTTATTATTCCATATACGATTCATTTCCTCTGCATGGTAACTCACTCGAATAGAGGGATAAGGAGCGTTGCGACGTAATTTATTTTCTTGACCTAATAAATTTTCAATTAATAACTCAGGAGGTAAAACAAAGTTAGTTAATAAATCAAAATGATGCGAAACCTGAGAGAGTAACATTCCCAGCCCCTTTGACCCATAATACAAAGTAGGCTCTCCACCTTGTAAGGTTATGGGAAGGTCGGAGCGACTCGGAAGACGAGAAAGCCCTCTAGCCCATTCATCAGGTGTTAAATGGTTGCGTTTTGATCTTCTTCTTTTATTAAAAAGTTCACTGCGACGTGACTGTTGTTCAGGGTCATTAATGCAATATTTACAATTTAAATTACATTCAAATTGAAGGAAAAGTCCTATGTAATTAAGAGATTGGGGAAGTACTAATTGGGGTAAATTTGTATTTTTTATCGCAGTACACTTTTCCACTTCTTTCACCCTTCTCTTTCCTTATAAATCCATTTAAAATCATGCTTAAAAATAGATTGAGCTGATTGAGGGTAATAGTATCTTTCGCTCTTTCTTCCCGATAAAAACTTCATATGACTCTTAGATCCTGTCAATTCAGCCCAAAAGAAATAATCACTATCTGAAATTAAGCGAAGGTTTTTTTTCCGCCATGCATAATCAACAATGTCATGATCAATCGTAAAAAAACTATCCATAGAAGTCGTTCCGCACATAGGGCTTTTTTCCATTATGCTTAACATTTCAGGTTGTGCGTAAAAACACAACGGTGGTGGACAAAAATTGTTTGCTTGGTAATATGTTCCTTTATCCTTATATGTCAAAATTTTATTTGATCCCTGCAAGGCTGAATAGGTTTGAGGATGTTCATAAGTTGTCATACAATCGTAAACAAAATCACGGGTTTTAATCGCTTCTCCCCCTGTAGAGAAGTGTTGTGAGATACTCTTAAATGCCAAGCCTGAATCAATACGCGGCATGGCACAAACCACTGTTTCATCCGGTTGCATGTCATCAATTACCTGAGCGAGGGAACCATTAATTATCGCATCAGGAAGCGCCATGACGACTACCGATTTATGATTAATTGCCCGTTGAATCTGATCCATAATGGGCAAGCATAAAACACTATGAAAATCAGGAGTAAAGGACAATAATTCAATATTTACACGATAATCAATTCCTTGTCCTGTCAGCAATCGAAAAAAACCCTTTAAATTACTTAAATCAGAAGGTGTAGTATAAATATTACAAATAACCTTTCGCTTCTTTTGCATTTCTAAAAACCCTGGACTCGAAAACAAAGAGGGATAAGCGGCCTTCTCTAAATATTCAATGTGATCTTTTCCTATCACCATACAAAAAAGTTCTACAATTTCTCCTGAAGCGTATGGTAATACACCCTCTACCAAACCTGTCTCATCAACCCAAGATCGATATCCTGTGCAGTATTTTTTCCGTACTTCAGGTAAGTGATGAAACAAAATCCTAGAGTAAACTTCATGAGGTAAATTCTCCTTTGCAAGTGAGGGTTTTTCTAACAGGATCTCTTTAATTTCATCACAACTAGAACATGCAGCAGATTCTTCACCCAAACCATGCAAAAGATCCACCCACTTCATTAGCATTGCCGTATTGCCAGGAGCAATTTTAAGGGTTTCCTTGTGAAAGCCTAAAGCTTTTCGCTTTTGTCCACTCACCTTTAACATCTCCGTATACTCCCCCCTCAACTCTATCTCATTTGGAGAATACTCTAAAAGCTCATTAAAATACTTCTCTGCTTCTGACCACTTTTTTAAACGAACAAAGGCCTTAGCTAAAATTTCTTTTGCTTCTAATTCTTGAGGGTTATGTTGGAGGTAACTAAGGGTTAATTCAACGGCTTCCTCAACTCTCTCTACCCGACTCAATAATTCTGTTAAAACAACAAGAACTTTAAGCTTTAAGGGTTTAAGTTTAAGGCAATGCCTCAATCTTTTTTCTGCCACGTCAAAGTTCCCTATTTCCCAAGCAATAGAAGCAATTGTTTCTTGATATTCATAGCATTCTTCAAAACCCTCCGAATATTTAAGTAAAACATCTAAAGCTTCTCGACTTCTTTCTGAAGTAAACAATATCTTTACCAGATGCAATACAACTCTTTCGTTATCCCTTTTTAAAGCTAAGAATTCATGGCATGATTTTTCGGATTCGTCCTTCTCCTGCATAAGGATTAATTTTTCCCGAGCAGCAAAACAGCTAGGATCAGCTCTCACACACTTCCTTAACGCCTCAAC
>CAZLBO010000128.1:0-6810 GCA_964557725.1 uncultured Bifidobacteriales bacterium
TCGCCACCCAATGGAGCAACTCCATAAATACCATAATTACTTATGGTTCCTCCTGAAGCCTTTCCAAACAAGCCATACCGATAATTATAGACCGATTTTGTTGCATTCGCAACAACGCCTATCCACCCTCCTTGCCCTTTAGCACCAATCCCCCAATAAGGGAAAGGCTCAGAAATTGCTAAAATGCCCTTACCAATAGTCCCCGTATACTTAGATTGAAAAATTACACCGCCATTACTTCCGTCACCCTGCACATCAAGCTCTTGTGAAAACCCACCACTCATCAGCAAAAGAGAAACAACTAACACTTTTAATTTCAAACATTTACTCATCAAAACCTCGCTAAAAATTGTTACACTGAAAAATTGTTACACTGAAAAATTGTTACACTGAAAAATTGTTACACTGAACTTAACTCACAAATGTCACATTGTCAACAAGTTTCTAAAAAACATCAAAAACCATACACTATGTCTTCTACTTTGCACAAAAACCAAAAGTTAGAAAGTTAAAGGTTGATTTTAGGGGGAATAGCCTTACTCAAGTAATACTTTACGAGTATAAGTGTTTTTAGCCTGCTTAAAAATAAGTACATGCAAACCTTTTAGGCCTTGATAGTTAATATTTAGCACACCATTTTCACTTTTAGCGGAAACCAACTTTTCCCCTGCCAGATTGAATAAAGAGACCGAAAAAAACTTTCCCTTAGAGACAATAGTTTGCCCTGTATTCTTGAGGACTTGTATGTTAAATAAGGATTGAAGCTGTTTTTTATGGCTGTCCTTTTTTACAGAAGTAACGCAATTTTGCGTGGATTTCCATAAATCTGACCCAGTCATTTTTGTCACCCAATTTTCAGTAAAGAAGGTGAAATACAAAGAGAGTTACTGTCAACTTCTAAAAAAGAAGTAGGAACTTTTGAGGGTGTAATTTATTTTGTGTAAATGACCTTTCTGCTCTGCCTTTTATACCTATTGAAAAGCTTTCATAGGCTTTTTTTCATTCTCTCTTTGAACCATATAAATATCCTAACTTAATATATAGGGGTAAGGTAAGGCCTCTTACCCTTTGCCTTTTCTCTTTTTGGCAATCATTCGCAGATAATTGCCAGCCGTTATTTCCATCTTTGTTTCATCCAATACTTCTACTCCATACCCATTGTCTTCAAAAAAGCCGATCAAATCATCCCGATGAAAAAAGTACCCATAGCTATTAATCCCTGCTGAATAACGATTCCATTCTGTGTAGCGTTTTACCCTATAGTCTTTTCCATTATGGGATAAAGACATCCATGCATCATCAGGCAAACTATCAGTCGCACAAAATCCACCAATAAATACGGTATCCGAAAGTGACATTAAATTATTGAGGAATAAAAAGGGTTGAATACTGTGATAATACACCCCATGAGCAAAGGCTATATCATACTTTCCATACTTAGCCTCATCACAATTATGAAAATCATCCATAATCACATTTAAGTTCTTCCACCCTATCACATTTTTTAAGGCCTCAATTTTGGTCGCATTTTCAGCTCTTGCTTCTATACAATCCAAAGATTTAACTCCTAGGTGTAACAAGCCGGATGTTTGAAAGCCATCTAAAGGACCAAATTCTATTACTTTTTTTCCTTTGAATTTTACTTTTTCATCCAAAGCCTCCAAAGGACCAAAGTACTTCGTCCCAAAGTAAAAGGGGAGATTTTCTTCTAGTTTTGTTTTATAAAAATCAAGCTTACTTAATAAAAATGAAAATCGTGTAAAAGGTAAAAGCAACTCTGTGAGCAGTAAAACCCTTTCACCAAACTTCTCCTTTAAGTCTTTGATAGCTTCCCAGCTTTCAAAATCTACAGGTTCTCTACAAATAACAATGGGGGACTTTCCTCTAGGCAAATCTGTTTTTTTTAAGGTCTCCCCGTCCCAATCAATAAAATTAAATTTGATTTCTTTTGTCCGAGAAGACAAGCTCCATTGCTCCAATAAACCAATATCCCCTAACAAAGTGTAGGAAGAAAAGCCTAAGGACTTCAACTTCCAAATCATGATATCTCCCCATGGATCAGACCCTAAAACACCACCCAATACCTGATTTCTATCTTCTGGGTCTTCATTTGCCGTTCCCCCTCCCAAAGGGATATTCCATTTTTTACAGAGCTTACGAAAGTTGTGTCTTGGGCTATTCTCATACAACGCTCGCCCTGCAAATTTAATTTCCTCTATCACGATTTTTCCCCCGCTATACTACACAGCTAAAAATTGAATTCACTCTCCCCTACCACAGGCAAAGAGATAATGGGATTTTACAATTAATAAATGGGAAAGATCAAGCTGAACAACTTGTTTTTCTAGAAGCTACAGGCCGATGTCGTTAATCGTACTTTCAATAAGAGCTTTGTCCACAGGGTCAATAGCCACAAATTCCATTCCAATATCAAACCAGTTTTCCGTTTTACTGGCAAAACTACGAACGATCAATACTTTTGCTTCTATTAGTTTTTCTTGGTCATCATGTCCTAAGTCAATTTTAATACTGAGCTCTTTATCGAGTTCCATCGGCTCTTGGGTGGTCATTAATACCCCTGTTCGAGAGATATCAATGAGGTAGCCTATGACATTACCCTCATTAATAACCTTTAAATAATAATACAGATTACTTCTATCACTTCTTCTGCGATCCACACTCAACACTTTTTAACCTCCACCAACTCCAACAACCTACTCTAAAAGTACGATCGTAATATATATTATTCAGCTAATGAGACAACAAAGAGTTCACAGAGTCTTTACTTTCTTTTGCAAGTAGATATTCCAAAAGGAAGGTAAGCAGGACAAAAGCTGACAAAGCTAGTGAGTACAAATACAACACTAAAAATGCTCAAGACCACAGCCAATACCCCCTGAATCACTCCTGTAAAGTACAGTGCTCCTATAACAACTGCTAATAAAACTCGAATTGTTTTATCTATTTTACCCATATTTTTTTTCATTTTTTATTCCTTTGAATTGTTTTGAACTGTTTAAATACCACCCAGACTAACCATACCCAAGGCCCACCATGTAATGCCAAATCAAACCAGTCCATAGGCTGAGTAAAAGTTCCCTCTATTATACTCTTTATTTGTTTAAAAAGATGAGGTTCAGGAGCAAAAGGGGCTAAACCTAAGGAACCTGCCAAAAGCAATGGCCCAAGCCATTCCTGTAGAGAACGCCCTTTACCCTTCTTATTCACACTAACGTCTCTATCACACGTTTCAACTTTATTTGAACTTCTGTCGCCACCTCTTCAAGCCCTTCATTTTCTACGGAAACCATGGAAGCCGCAGGGTCAATCACCGAGACTTCTACCCCTTCTTCCCATTTTTGAATGACCACATTACATGGCAACATCAAGCCTATATTTCTTTCCGAAAGTAACGCTTTATGTGCAAACTGAGGGTTACAAGCCCCTAGTATTTTATACGCTCCGATGTCTTCATTAATTTTTTCTTTGAGAACACGTTGAACATCTATTTCTGTCAAGACCCCAAACCCTTCAAGCTTTAAAGCGTCTCGTACCTTTCCTTCTACGGCTTCCATTGTTCCCGAAATTGTCTTTTTAAAATAATAACTCATTTACCTCTCCTATTTGATTGCAAACATAACTCCAATTAACATTCCATAACCTGTAGTTATCCATGGGTTAGAGGTGAGAGGGCAGGCGCCTGTTGAGCAACCCACCATCTTATAATAACCAAAACCCAAGGCTGCTCCTAAGAACGCACCTGCCAATATTTTTGTTAACAACAACACTATTGAACCTCTTGAACCGCTCTTTCCCAAAACTCCTTAGGATGAGCTCCCACGGCTTCATAGACTTCTTTACTTTCTTTAAAGATCTTAACCGCAGGAATTCCTCTAATTCCAAATCGAGAAGCGATTTCAGGATTTTCATCTACGTTGACTTTTGCTACAATGATATTTTCAGCATTTTCTGCTGCTACTTCATCTAAAACAGGACCAAGCATCCGACAAGGGCCACACCATGCAGCCCAAAAATCGACCAATACCGGTTTGGATGAATCCTTTAAAAAGGTATCAAAATTTGCTGAATTTAATTGTATTACTTTTGTTTCCATTTCTTCCTCACTTATGTAAAATTATTTTATTAGTATATTCTTATTTCCTAATGTTACAGTTAAAAAAAAGCTAACTTTTAAAAGAACAGGTTACACATAAAGCATCAATAATCAACAACACTTTCTCATTTTTCACGCTGTAATAAACCTGATTGGCCTCTTTTCGTGTTTCTAAAATACCTGCTAATCTCAGTTTTGCTAAATGTTGAGAAACATTCGCTTGAGTCGTTCCCAAGTATTCTTCTAAATCCTTTACGTTTTTTTCTCCATTCCCAATAAAACAAACAGCCATTAATCTTGTTTCATGGGCTAGAGCCTTTAAGAGATCTGCCGCCACTTTTGAATATTTGGCTATTTCTTTTAAATCTTTGGTTTTCATATAAATGAATATAAGAATATTCTAATATAGAGTCAAGTAAAAAGTTGAAAAAGATTTCCTAAAACCTTTACCCACTACAAGAAGTTCCACTCGCAAAGCAACTGTAACAACGTTGATGGTTCATCTCTACTCGCTGATCCATACTCTCCTTTAATGTCTCGCCCATCTCATAGTTAGGGTCATCACTGACAAGGGTGCAAGCTAAGACCTTCATTTCCCCGTCTTTTTTCACAACCATTTTACTATAAGCGCACATAAAGTTTAGACGAGACTCTTCTGTATGGTAAGTCGTCATACAATTTTCTGTCACATTAGGATTTCCACTCCCTTTATCTTCTGGGTGAAGATCGACAAAGGACACCATAGGCAAATCTTCTGGTAAGTCATGTTTTTTAAACAAGTTTTTAAATTGAACCTCTACCTTCTCTTTATCCTCATTCTGTTCTGAATGTCGTGCAATAGATATTTCAAAGCCCATTTCATTAAACTTCTGCAAGCTTAAAAAAGCTTTTTTAAAACTACCAATTCCTCTCTCTGAATCATGGACTTCTTCCTCAGGAGAGTCCACACTCACCCGAAGGGATAAGGAATATGGCTTTGACTTTAGGGTGGCTAATTGTGCCATTTGTTTTAAAATAGGATCCGTGCCGTTAGTTAAAACCATACATGGTTTTTTATCTAAGGCATAATCCAAAATTTTAAATATCTCTTTGTTTACAAAAGGCTCTCCTCCTGTAAAGGAGATCCGTTCTACCCCCATAGTCAAGGATTCATCAATGTATTGTTTTGCCTCTTCTAAAGAGATTCGATTCAAGCGATTATCCCCTGGCTTTGATTCCTCAAAACAAAAGCTACAACTCAGGTTGCAAATACTCCCCGTATTAAACCAAAGCTCCTTAAGAGCATGGGGCTGAATGTAGCCTACCGATTTTTTTTTTGATGGCTCAGAGGCTTTAGACGATGGCTCCACTTCTGCACAACAACTACCCCCTGGCTCACACTCACTGGGGAGGGGTTCCACTTCAACGCAACAAGCCCCTCCTGGCTCACAAGATTCGCCTTCTGAATCAAAAGGGATACCTTGTCCACAACAGTTAAAAATTCCAAAGTGTTCACTCCAGTTTCCTTTAAACTCAAAATGAGGAGCTAACCTTGTTTCATTCAACATTCGGTATGTGTTTCCGCAAACCTTAAATTCCTTGCCCTTTTCTATGGCATGTTCTTTATCTAAATAAAATACTTCTTCTTGATTAGGAATCGTCCCTTTATAAATAACACTTTGACCAAAATCTTCACATTCCCCTTCTAATTCCGGGAGCTTCCAAAGGCGATAGGTGGCCGAGTAAAAATTAATATGCCCTATTACTTTTTCAATTTCAGAATTATTAATCCCCAAAGGTCTATCTTCCACCAAACGAGGTTCATGAAAGCCCACTTTTTTAGAGAGAGTCAAAAAATCATTCCAATAGAGCGCTCCACTTAAACACTCTCCAAAAAGCACTGGATCGTCCCTCAAGTCCTTTCCTATTCTTCTATCTGAATAGACATCCGAGAAGTACATTTCGCCCCCTGGCTTAAGCACTCGGTAGGCTTCCCTCAAAGTGGCCTCTTTATCAGGAGATAAATTAATCACACAATTAGAAATAATAATATCAAAGCTATTGTCTTCTAAATCTAGTTCATCTAACCTTTCGATGTAGCCTTGTTTAAACTCTACATTCGATTGAGCGTATCCAAAAGCTTTGGCATGGAAATCTTGATATTGACGAGCAATCTTTAATTGTTCCTCAGTCATATCGACTCCCACCACAGAACCTGATTCACCCACTAACTGAGACAATACATAACAGTCTCTCCCAGAACCAGAGCCTAAATCAAGTACACGCATTCCTTCTAACAAAGAAGGAGCAATTAACCCGCAACCATAAAAGCGATTAAGCACCTCTGTATGAACTTTAGACACTGCTTTTTTTAAAAAGTCGGGCATGCCCTCATCCGTGCAACACGCTGTCGTTTTTAAGTCTTCTTTTGAACTCAAAACCTTTCCGTAATACTCTTTAACTTGATCTTTTGTCAGCGACTCTAAACTATTGTCTGCAATCATAAAATTCCTTATTGTCCATTTTTCTATTCTGATTCACCCATCTGGGTATCTAATCCTATGTTTTGTCTCCACAAGAAAGGCTTTTGTTACAATGTTTTAAGAAACCTTGCCTTTTCCCTTTTGATTCTTCTTGCAAGAGGTTTTAAATTTTTAATAATTATACATTTTAGGGTCTCAAAAAAACAGCAACACCTGTTTGGGATTTAATAAAGG
>CAZLBO010000129.1:0-6797 GCA_964557725.1 uncultured Bifidobacteriales bacterium
TTGTTTTATTGATAACCTCTTGTGAGAGATTATTTTGATTGAGTTGAGCATCATATACTTGAATGACTAAATCAGAATGATCTTTATGGATTAAGGTAAGAGAAGGAACACCTCTTTCGGAGCGTTGACCCTGAACTTCGATCCAGTCATTAGAATTGGCTTTAAGTGTCCAGCCAAATTGATTGGCATAGCTTTTAAAGGCTTTCTTTTTTTGAGTGCTTGTGGCAGGGGGAAGAGAAAAAGGGGAAGAGGGAGAGGCCTTCTGGAGAGAAGAGAGTTTAGCAGGTTTTGGGGTTTGAGTGCATGTAAAGAGCATGAGGAAGCCGAGAAATAATAAATAGAAGCTGATTTTTTGATTTTTCATAGTTTTGTCTTTAATAGGTCATGTTAAAAAGTAAAGCACCATAAATAGCAAGAATTTCCATTCCTTTAAATTTTCTTGTGCATTCTTTGTCAATCATGCAAAAATAATGGCTTTCTGCCTAGATTGCAGGTTGAGCGAAGTTTATTATATTAACCGGCCATTATATAACCAGAGAAAAAACCAACCATTGGAGAGAAAATTATGGCATTAAAAGTAGGAATTAACGGATTTGGACGAATTGGTCGTCTTGTATTTAGAGCAGCAGTTAAAAGAGGTGATGTAGAAGTTGTAGGCATTAATGACTTAGTTGATGTTGAATATATGGCTTATATGCTTAAATATGACTCTACTCATAATCGTTTTGATGGCACCATTGAGGTAAAAGACGGAAATTTAGTGGTTAACGGAAAAACAATTCGCGTGACTGCAGAAAGAAACCCTGCCGATTTAAAATGGGATGCTATTGGCGCAGAATATGTGGTTGAATCTACAGGTCTTTTCTTGACTCAAGAAACTGCTGAAGCACATTTAAAAGCAGGGGCTAAAAAAGTAGTTCTTTCTGCTCCTTCTAAAGATGCGACTCCTATGTTTGTAATGGGTGTGAATCATGAAAAGTACACAAATGACATGAATATTGTCTCTAATGCTTCTTGTACTACAAATTGCTTAGCTCCTTTGGCTAAAGTATTAAATGACAACTGGGGCATCGAAGAGGGTCTCATGACGACTGTTCATGCTACAACAGCCACACAAAAGACTGTGGATGGACCTTCTGCTAAAGATTGGCGTGGTGGACGTGGCGCTGGCCAAAACATCATTCCTTCTTCTACTGGAGCCGCTAAAGCAGTAGGAAAAGTAATTCCTGAACTTAACGGTAAATTGACAGGAATGGCTTTTAGAGTACCGACTCCTGATGTTTCTGTGGTAGATTTAACTTGTAAGTTAAAAAAACCTGCGACTTATGCTGAAATTAAAGCCGCCATTAAAACCGCTTCCGAAGGAAGTTTAAAAGGTATTTTGGGCTATACAGAAGATGCTGTTGTTTCTAATGACTTTGTTGGAGATGAACGTACTTCTATTTTTGATGCAGAAGCTGGAATTGCCTTAAATGATCACTTTGTAAAAGTGGTTTCATGGTATGATAATGAATGGGGATACTCAAACAAGGTTGTTGAGTTGATCGTCCATATGTCAACAGTTAAATAAGAACAAATAAAACGACTACCTAGTAGGGGATACGCCTGTCTCCCTTGCTAGAGTCTCACGAGATAAATTTAAAAGACAGATAATGTAAAGGACTCCCATGGCAAAGCTTTTCATAGAAGATTTAGAATTAGAAGGCAAAAAAGTAATCACTCGTGTGGATTTTAATGTCCCCTTAGAAAATGGTAAAGTGACTAGCGATAAGCGCCTAATTGCCTCTTTGCCCACGATAAAATATCTTATTTCTAAAGGCTCAAAGGTTATTCTGATGTCCCATTTGGGGAGACCTAAAGGACAAGTGGTGGATAGCTTACGCATGGCACCTGTTGGGGCTCGATTAAGTGAATTATTAGGCAGTGAAGTCAAGACAGTGGGAGATTGTCTTGGATCCGAAGTTAAAACAGCAGTAGATGCATTGAATAATGGTGAAGTTCTATTACTTGAGAATTTGCGTTTTTATGCAGGCGAAACAGAGAATGACTCTGGAATGGCAAAAGAATTAGCTTCCTTAGCAGATATTTATGTGAATGATGCTTTTGGAACAGCACATAGAGCACATGCCTCTACGGAAGGAATCACTCAGCATATTGAACAATGTGCTAGTGGTTATTTGATGAAAAAAGAATTGGATTTTCTCGGTGACGCTTTGTCTACCCCTAAGGCTCCTTTTGTGGCCATTATTGGTGGTGCAAAGATATCAGGAAAGATAGATGTCATTGATGCCTTGTTGAGTAAGGTTGACTATTTGTTAATTGGTGGAGGAATGACTTACACCTTTTTAAAGAGCCAAGGGATAGAGATAGGACAATCTCTTTGTGAAGATGATAAATTAGAATTAGCTAAATCGTTGATGGAAAAGGCTGGGGATAAAATAGTTTTACCTACAGACTTTTTGGTGACGGAAAGCCTCGATTTTGGAAACAAAACTTTAGGGGCAACTCAAATTGTTCCTCAAAATGGAATTCCTACTGATATGGAGTCTGTCGATATTGGCCCTGAGTCTATGAAGGCTTACGCAGAAATTATAAGGAATGCAAAAACAGTGGTTTGGAATGGACCTATGGGAGTTTTTGAAATAGAAGCTTCTTCTAAAGGAACCTTTAAAGTGGCTAATGCACTTGTTGAAAGTACAGAACAAGGTGGAGTGACTATTATTGGTGGAGGAGACTCTGCAGCTGCTATTGAAAAAGCAGGCTTAGAAGACAAGGTTTCCCATGTTTCTACAGGTGGTGGTGCTTCTTTGGAATTCTTAGAAGGAAAAAAATTACCTGGTGTAGAAGCCTTATCTGATAAGTAATGATAAGTCAAACGGGATAGAGAAGAATTAAACAAGTGGAATTAAGAAATAGGAAATAAAAATGAGAAAATACGTTGTTGCAGGTAATTGGAAAATGAATAAAAAAGCTTCTGAATCAGGAAGCTTAGCCTCAGAAATCGTTAAGTTGGCTGAATCAAGTAGTCATGTAGAAGTGGTGGTTTGTCCTCCTTATACTTCTATAGCAGCGGTGGCGGAAAGTCTTAAAGGCAGTGCGGTAAAATTAGGGGCTCAGGATGCTCATTGGGAAGAATCAGGAGCTTTTACAGGAAAGATTTCTGTCTCTATGTTAAAAGATTCAGGTGTAGAATATATTATTTTAGGCCATTCGGAACAGAGAATTTACTTTGATGAAACAGATGAGAATGTAAATAAAAAAGCAAAAGCGACTTTAGCTGCTAATTTAACTCCTATTATTTGTGTGGGCGAAACTCTTGAAGAAAGAGAAGCGGAAGAAACCAAGGCTGTAGTTAAGGAACAATTAAATGGTGCTTATGCAGGAATTAGTGATGAAGACGCCGAAAAAACGATTATTGCTTACGAACCTATTTGGGCGATTGGCACAGGATTGACGGCAACAGCTGAGCAAGCACAAGAGATTCATGGGTATATCAGAGGTTTATTAACCGAAAAATTTGGCTCTGTATCTGCTGCAAAAGTGAGAATTCAATATGGAGGAAGCATGAAACCTGAGAATGCTGCTGAATTATTGAGCCAACCAGACATTGATGGTGGGTTAATTGGTGGTGCATCCTTGAAAGCCGATAGCTTTATAGGTATTATTCAGGCCGTTAAATCTTAAAAAGAAAAGTATTATGATTGATTTTCTATATCCCTTGCTAATGGTCTTACACGTTTTCGTGTGTTTGTTTTTAATTTTATTGGTTCTATTCCAAAGTGATAAGGGGGGTGGCTTAGCTGGCGCTCTTGGTGGAATGGGAAGTGGAGCGGCCTTTAGTGGCACCTCTGCAGAATCAGCCATTACTAAACTGACTCGTTGGACTGCGATTGCTCTTTTTGTAGTGATTATCTCCATTAATATTTTGGCAGGAAAAAAAGGCCAAGGTGGTGGAGTTGAGTCCGAACTAACAGGTGGAACAGAACAGTCTCAAGGTGGCTTTGATAATTATTTTTCTAATGATAAAGCTTCGCAAGGGGATATTCCTGGATTAGAAGTTGAAAAAGCTCCTGTAAAAGAGGAAGTCAAGACTCCTGCTAAGGAACCAAAAAAGACTCCTGCAAAGGAAGAGAAAGCTAAATAAACGGATTTTTTTTCTGTTTTTAGCGGTCGTGGTGAAATTGGTAAACACGCTAGCTTGAGGGGCTAGTGGGATTAGTCCCTTGGCGGTTCAAGTCCGCCCGACCGCAAAATAAATTTCGCAGCTGCACATCATCTTCTTCGTTACCTTCGCCCTCACGTGCGTTTGCACGCTACGGGTGAAGGTGCCTTGAATCTAATGTACATCTGCGAAATTTATGGGTTTTGCTTGTGTGTAGTGGTTGTGGTTTTTGTTGGTGCTGGGCGTGTACTTTGTAACGCCTAACTACGTGGACTTCATCACGCTGGCGTGTACGTGGACTTCATCACGTCTGATTGAGTGTGGCTTTGTACTTATGTCTGTGGGGTTAGGGTTGTTTTTACTAAGTGGCTGAGTTCGTCGCTTCGGTAGGGTTTGGCTAGGAAGCCGGATAGGCCTGATTTTTTTAGGTTGGCTAGGTCGTTGTTTTCCATGAAGCCTGAGGCGATGATGATGGGGCATTGTGCTTTTATTTCGTGCATTTTGAGGAAGGCTTCTTTGCCGTTCATTTCGGGCATGAGCATATCCATGATGACAAGATCAATGGTGGTGTGGTTTTGTTTGAAAATTTCAACGGCTTCTTTGCCATCATTTGCGAGTAATATATGATAGCCCATTTCTTTGAGAATACTTTTTGATGTATTTCTGATAAACTCTTCATCATCTACAAGGAGGATAGTGCCGGTACCTGTATGTACCTTTGGATATAATGTTTTTTGAGTTACTTTTCGTGTGGAGCAGGGTAAGTATAAGTGGAATGAAGTACCGGTTCCCTCTTCACTTTCCACTATAATAGCCCCGTGATGATCCTGTACCGTTCCATAAACAGCAGCAAGCCCAAGACCCATGCCTTCTCTGCGTTTTTTAGTGGTATAGTAAGGCTCGAATATTTTTTGAAGATTTTCTTTAGATATACCAGTGCCTGTATCTTCAATTTTGATTTTAATGAAATTACCTGGTTTTATATTAAAAGGGCTTGTGAGACAATATTTTTCATCAAATTGAATATTCTCTGTTTCAATATAAATGTGTCCACCTAGGGGCATGGAGTGACTTGAATTAATTAACAAGTTCATAAACATGTTTTGTAAAGCCGAGTCATCGCCTGTGACAATACTATTTTTTGTATGGGTGTGAATATTGATTTTAATTTTTTTGTCGATGGTTCGGCTTAAAATCGAGAGTGAATCGTCAATAATAGTGTTAATGTTTATGACGATAGAAGTTGTTTTTCCTTTCCTTCCAAAAGCAAGTAATTTGGCGACAAGAGCTGCAGCACGTTCTGAGGCTTGCATAATGATGTTAATGTACTCTCGGTCTTTATCATTGAAGTTTGTGTTGCGTAATCGCAATAATTCGGTTGCTCCTGTTATTCCTGAAAGCATATTGTTAAAATCATGGGCTATACCTCCTACCAATTGACCTACGGCACGCATTTTTTCTGATTGCCGTAATTGCTCTTCCATTTGCTTTTGATTGGTAATATCTCGAGTATTGATAATTAGGCCAATGACCTTACCTTCAGATTTAAGAGGAACGACGACATTGTGATAATGTGCTTCCCTTTCATCTTTTTGTATAGCAATGCTATATTCGTAACGACGTTCACTTTTTAGTGCTGTTAGTATGTGTTGCCGAGGCTCATTTCTTTTGTTTTCTGGTAAAAAGGAGAAGAAGTTCTTTCCAATACTTTTTTCTCCTTCAGGCAAAATAGAATGTTGGTTACAGTATAGGAGTTTAAACTCTGTGTCAATGAGCCATATATAATCTGGAGAGGCATCCATAATGGCGCTAAGTTGAGTGGCACTTTCTTTTAATTGAAACTCGGCGTTTCTTTGTTCTGTAATATCTTGTACAGAAATGAATATTTTTTTCCAAGAGTTTGCATATTGTTTTGGGAGCACCCACTTTATATTGAATGCAAGATTTTTTCCTTTAGCAGTTTTTACATTACAGTAGGCTAAGCCTTGGTGATGACCATCAATTAAGTCAATGAGGCATTGTTTTGTGAAACATAAGAAGCCCTCGGAAAAGAGAGTGTCTAATTGTTCTAAAAACATTTTTTTATTCTCTACTTCAAAAAGGGAGAGGGTTTCTTGATTGATGTTTTTAATAGAAATTTTTGAATAACTATTTTCAAATGATTGAGGATGTTTTTTTAATAGCGCTTCACCTGATAATTTTTTATTGGATGTGATTAAGGGGTTAAATATACTTTTGGCTTCACTAAAATCCTCTTCCCAAAGTGCATTGGGAGAGTTTTCAAATAACTCTTCAAATTGTTGTTGGCTCGCATCGAGTAATTTGTCGGCATTTAAAAGTTCAATCTCACTAGCAATTTTACTTGCCATCAACTGTAGCATTAATTTGGCAAATAGAGGGTTAAGTAAAGGTTCTTTAAACATGATCACGACAGTACCAAGTGCTTGGCCCTTTGTTCCATAGAGAGGAACACCTAAATAGGCTTCGGCCTTCTTCTCTTGAAGAAAATTATCTTGAGGAAATAGCTCGGTTACTTTAGATAAGTAACAACACATTTTTTTTCCGACTACACCTTCGCAAGGAGTTCCTGCTAAAGCAAATTCATTATTTAACATATAGGTACCAGCAGCCGTTG
>CAZLBO010000130.1:0-6782 GCA_964557725.1 uncultured Bifidobacteriales bacterium
ACATTTGACTCAGAACTTTGTGGGAGAAAATGCGAATGGAATTCGTTCAGTATGAATAAAACCATTCTGATGCCTATCATCACTAATTTAGGAACGGATTATCGTTGCTACAAAATAGCTCACACCTTAAAAGAACAAGGCACCCATCCCCTTGTTCTTTGTGACAAAACAAAAACCCCACTTGGAGCACGGTGGAACGATATTGAGATTCAAACATTATGGAACACCTCTCACTTAGATGGTTTTATTAAAACCTTTTTAGGCTTTCACTTTAAACTCGCCTTCTTGTTATTTAAAACAAAAAGTCAAATATGGATAGTTGAAGACTGCCCCCCCCTTTTTATCACCGCATTAATCGGCAAACTCCGAAGGCGACAAGTGATATATGATGCCCATGAAATTTTTACAGAAGTCCCTCAAGTCAAACGATCTCTCCTGCGACGGTTATTTTGGAAAAGTTGGCAACATTTAGGAATTTCTCTGGTGGACAAAATAGTGACTGTAAGCCCTCAATTTATTGATTATTATCAAAACAAATACCCTCATAAAAAGTATTATTTATTGCCTAATGTCCCCTTAAAACACTCTCTACGCAGAACAAAAACCTTTGATCCAAAGCATATCCGTTTAATTTATCAAGGCTATATTAGAAGGGATTCAAACCTACACCACCTCCTTTATGTCTTAAAAAAGTCCACTCGATATTCCCTCACCATTGTTGGTCAAGGGGACCAAATCACTTCCTTAAAAGAAAAAACCAAAGAGCTTCATTTACAAGAACGAGTCACATTTTGTCACACCGTTCCCTTTGAACAATTACCAGAACTTATCAAGGAAGCCGATATTGGAGTTAACATTTTAGACCCTACCAGCTTAAATATGGATTTAACCTTGGGGAATAAAATTTTTGATTACTTACATTTAGGCCTCCCGACCTTACTGGGAAGAACCCATGCCATTACAGAACTTTTAAAAGAAAACCCCATTGGCGTTCAAATAAAAGAAGATTCCCCAGAAGCTCTTTCAACAGCTCTTGAAGAAATAGAAAAAAACTATTCTACCTTCTCCGATCAATGCTTACAACTTAGGGATAAATTTAGCTGGGAAAAAGCATCTTCAGGACTCCTCTCTTTTATTCACTCAAATCCAGGAAGGTAATTCTTCCGATAAGTATATTATTACCCCTAATTATGAAGACGGCCCTCCACTTACTCAACACTTACCTTTCGGTTTCAGAAACCTTTATCTGGAATACTCTAAGCCATTTAAAAGAGTACCATCCGTTAATCTTAGCTAGTGAATTTAAAAACTTAGAGACCTTTCCCTTACCCCAAGGTTCATTGATACAATCACATCCCGAAAAGTCCTCTCTGGCTTCACTCTGGGCAAAACTAAGAAGCACCTATGCACCATACAATCATCAAAACTGTATGAAGGAATTATCACAGTATTCTGTGGAAATTATACACGCTCATTATGGGTACCGCTCTATTGTTTCTCGACCTTTAATAAAACATTTAAATAAACCCTTAATCACTAATTTTTATGGATATGATGTATCCAATAAAAAGTTTTTAGAAAGAGCTTATTCCGCTTACCAAAAGCTATTTAAAGAAGGTGCTGCATTTATTGTAGAAGGGCCTTATATGAAGAAAAAACTCATTGCGTTAGGTTGCCCTATAGATAAAATTCACCTTCACCCTATATGTATCGACCCCAATAGATATTTGTACCGCCATCGCACATGGGATGGAAAACGAAAAATAAAGTTTTTATTTGTAGGTCGATTCGTAGAAAAGAAGGGTTTACTTTTTGCGCTCAAAGCTTTGAAAAAAATTGAAATGGCCTTTCCTTGGGAGTTTAATATTATTGGAGACGGCCCCCAAATGGAAGCTGCCAAAACCTATGCAAAAGATTATCTACCCACTGACTCTATCCACTTTTTAGGTTTAGTAAACCCCAAAACTCTTCCCCAGTATTATGATGAAAATGACATTCTTATTCAACCTTCTCAAATCGCCTCAAATGGCGATAGCGAGGGAGGAGCCCCTACAGTGCTTTTAGAGGCTCAAGCCTCAGGGATGCTTATTCTCAGCACCTTTCACAATGACATCCCATTTGTCCTCTCTCTTCAACATCAAAAATATTTATCCCCCGAAAAAGACGTCCACCACTTAACTAAACAGATTTTTCATCTTGTAGAATCCTACAAAACATGGTCTGAAATAGCCATTTCAGGACTGCAGCAAATCAATCAACAGCACAACATAAGCGTGCAAACTAAAGTTCTTGAAAAACTCTATAACGATTTAAGTTAACTCTATGCCACGATTCCTTGTCATTAATTATTCAGCAGATATTTCGGGAAGCACCGTTGCTTTATTAAAACTGTTAAATAACCTTCCTACCAATGACTTCCACCTTATCGCCTCCCCTAATAGCTACGCAGCAGAATATGCAAAAGAAAAACAGTGGACACTAAGCCAAATTGAAGTCCCTCGACTTTTTAAAACCCTCTCTCCAATATACTGGTGCAAATATTTACTCAACAGAAAAAAACTGAGTCATCAATTAACTCATCTTATTACGACAACAAATCCAAACTATCTCCTCATCAATTGTTCCGTTAATCTGGGGTGGTTAAAGGGATACCATTCCATATCCAAAAGCAAAAGGCCTCAATTGCTGTGGTTTGTTCATGAACTTGAAGGCCGCCCTCAATGGGTCTTTAACTTGATTTATAAAAAGTTAGAAAGGGATGCGGATCAAATTCTTTGTGTTTCTAAACCTGTACAACAACTTTTTTCTCACAACACTTACCTCTTTCCCAATGCGCTGTCTCTTCCGCCATCAAAGCCCTTACTCAACCCTTTCAAACAAAAAACCTTACGCCTTTTATGGGTTGGCACCGTTAGTCCCCGAAAAGGCTTACATTTATTAGCCGATGTTATTGAACACTTTAAAACCTTAAGTACCCCCATTGAACTAAAAATTATAGCAACGGTCACCTCTAATTTTAAAGATTACTTTCACTCTTCTTTAGCAAAGCTTAAGCAACACTCTATCTCTTACAAAACACTTATTGATGTAAAAGAGATGGAAACTGTTTATGACTCTTCGCATATTTTAATTCATACTTCTACACTACCCGAGTCCTTTAACCGTGTCGCACTCGAAGCCATGAGTCACGGAATGCTTGTTTTTTCAGGAAATCAGGGAGGGATACAAGATTATGGAGTTCATAAGCAAAATTTAATCTTTTTTGAAAAAATTGCTGAACCTCTTCCTTTGTTTATTAAAAAGCTCTCTGAAAATAATCTCTTAGTAGAATCAATACAAAGCAATGCCCTTAAAACAAGTAAGGGGTTTTCTGAAGAAAAGATTTATGAACGGTTTGAAGAGATTCTTAATAAACCAAATACATAGGGCACTACCGCCCTACAATAATCTTCCCTTTTACTTTATCTCTTTCCGATTTTATCACATAGTAATACACTCCTGGCACCACTTTGCGGCCAGCTCTATTTACTCCTAGCCAACGCCACTGGCCCCCTTCAATTTCATTCTTTTTTGTTTTATAAACTAAAGTCCCTGCCTTAGTAAACAATAACACTTCTGATTGTTCTGTTAAGTTATCAAATAGAACAAACTCATGATGTTTCAAAAAAGGATTGGGATAAACTTTATGTGAGTTCAGCCTCGCTTTTGATTGACGCCCAGAACTTTCAAAAGAATTTATTCCCGTAAGAGTAGAAACCCATATCTTTCCTGTAATCGGATCAATATCAAAATCCTGTATTGCATTTGTTAACAACCCCTCTCTATTTGTATAAACTATTACGTCTTCTGCTAAAAACTGTTCGCTCGTTTTAATATGAATCAAACCTTGTTCACAACCCATCCAAACATCTTCTTGGCCGTCCTTTAAAACATGAGTACATTTTTTATCACTCAACGCCTCAAATAAAACAAGAGAATCGTCATCATTCTCCAAGACGTTCTCTAAAGTATAAACCCCTCGGCCTGTCCCTGCCCATAATCTTCCATACTGATCAATCACTGCTCCTAATATTTGAGGTTCTACAGCAGAGCTATTGTATACATGTTTAATAAACTCCAAACCACTAGAGCTAAACACATCATTAATGCGAAACAAATCAATACCTATATCATGGCTTACAATCAAAATAGAATCTCGAATAATCTGAATATCTTTGGGCACTATTGATTTTCCCAGTGTGGAATCTAGTTCAAAACAAGTCACTTTCTGACTCGTCGAGTCATAGTAAGCCAATTGATAAGCCCCTGTGCCAGTAACAAGGGTTCTTTTTACCCCCATTATCACTCCATGTTCGCGTTTACTTTCACCAACATAAAGTGCACTAGAAAACACAATGGTATAGTTTGGCAAAATATCTGTCAAACAAGAGTTACGGTTATCTACCTGTTGCGAAACGCCTTCATCATAAACAAACATTCCTCCTCCCCAAGTTCCCAAATAGAAGTCATTTTCTCCCGTTACCCTTAATGATTTCATAAACCACCGATAGGGTTCTGTAAAAGCACCCATCGGAACAGCATAGATAGTCTCTACCTTTTCATTCTCCGTTAATTTATAGATGAAATTTTTTGTCGTTGTCGCGTTCACTCCCCAGAGGTACCCATTACCTACATAGCCCCTTACATTTGTAAAGACATAACCCTGCGGTAAGCTCATCGGGTTTTCTATTTTGTTTATTTTTCCTTTTTCAAAATGATAAATACCGACTGAATCCCCTAAAAACAGTTCTCCACCTACCACTGCTGCCACTTCCATAGAAGTAATGCTTGGGTAACTCTTTCCATCCACTTTCAAAGCGCTATCTTTAAACGTCTCTACTTTAACAGGGGACTCTAAATACGTTCCCGATGGATAAGCTTGTACGCTTCCATTTCTATATACAAGTGTTTGATAAATTCCTGCAAGTAAAGCCGAAGCCGTTCCCACTTCTGAGGTGACATTTTTCCACTCTGCTGGGTTAAATAAACTAGGAAACCCTTTTTCAACAGGGGATTGAGGCTTACCCCAGTAAACCTTTATATTATACACCCCTCTACTTGTTCCAATATAAAGTTCATTCCCTTTTACCAAAACAGACGTGATAGAAATGTTTTTTTCTGTTCCAAAGTTAGTGATCGAAAACTCAATCTCTTCTTTTTTAATGGAATAAAAAATAAGCCCTTTAGAGGAACCCATCACTAAATAATCACCGACTCGTGTCATGGCTCTTAAATTGATTGACCAATTTTCATTCTTTAGTCCCCTATCAATGGTTTCAAATTGATGAGGGGAGGTCCAATGGTAGAGTAGACCGTCTTTTGACACTGCCCACAAATCCTTCTCAGTTCCAGCAACAAACCCAACCACATCCACATCTCTTAACCCATCAGCAGGGTTATTATATACCTTTTCATTAAACCCTTTAGGATCAATACGTCGAATTCCCCCTGTTGTCCCCACAAACAAATACCCTTGATACTCTTGAGCACATTGGATTTTATCTAAGTGAGTAAAACTCTTCCAATCCCCAATCAATGTAAACCCAGAGACCCACAAAAAAAGGACACTAAAGGCTATTTGCTTTCCTACTAATTTCATTTTATTTATCATCATTTATTAAGTTTAAAGAAGCTCCCAAATTTAAGGTCAAAAAACAACTTTTGTAGGTCATTTGGGGAAAAGATAATCTTTTGTTTAATCACTGTTACTTTTAATTCCCTTTTTAACCCTTCAAATTTAATGAAGTCTTTTTCTGACATTAAAAAGTGCCCCATCGGATAAATTCTCTTTAGCCTTTTAACTTCACTCTTTTTAAAAGTAACATGATCCCGCTTCCCATATACTCCTTCAACTCTCACTCCATTCTGCTTCAAGTCTTCAATAAATGATTGATTATCTCCCAAAGCACAAAGAACTACCCATTTCTTATCAAAAGCAAAACCTTGCGGAAACTCTTGTTGCCGATAGAACTGCCCTTCTCTCACTTTTTCCGTTCCCTGCCATGGTAATGGCCCAACGAATTCTCGATCCCCTCTCTTTAATCCTTGAGAAGTCTCCCGATACCTTCCCAATGGCAAAAGGTTCCAAAATCCCACTCTTTGAGGAGAGTGTAATACCAAGGAATAAGCCTGTACTAATCGTGGGTCTTGAAATCCATCATCGGAAATCAATAAATCATATTTTTTTTGAGAAGCTATCTCCCACCACGCTCTTTCTCTGTTTCGAGTGACATAAACATCTAGTCCTGTTTTTTTTTGAATCAAAACAGCCTCATCCGATGCACCTTCCCAGTCCCTTTCCACTTGCTTCCATATCTTTTCCTGCTTATACCCATTAATCCAATAAGCTAAAACCCCCACCTTTAAGCCCCTCTTCGTGAATTGTTGAGCTAATTCTATCACAACACTCGTCTTTCCCGATCCTCCTGCCCTTAGCCCCCCCACCACCAACATAGGCACCAAGGGCTTCGCTTTTATAGAAGACTTCCTTAGCCAAACTTGATGAATACGGAAAGAAACCCAATAAATGGGAACAAAAGGAATTAAAAATAACCGGCCAATCATTTGATTTTTACTTCTCGAAAATGTGATAATATTGAGGTGTCTGATATCAAAACAATAAACTAAAAGTACTAAACATTATGGCAATGAATCTCACTTTGGCAAAAAAGAAGCTCTCCGCCCTGTTAGACGGGGACGCGATGGTAGACGCCTACCTCAAAAAATACGGAACAGAAATCAAC
>CAZLBO010000131.1:0-6693 GCA_964557725.1 uncultured Bifidobacteriales bacterium
ACTACCCTTGCCTATTAAGTAGTTGCCACTTTTACTGAGAGTCACCACATCATCTGCCACTAAACGATGGCCTCGTTCTACTAAATCAAGAGCGCATTCACTTTTGCCTACACCACTTCTCCCCGTATAAAGCATTCCGACACCATACACATCCACTAGAGTTCCATGAACCGTACAAGACTTCAAAAACCAATCATCTAGCTTTTGCTGCACGACCATACAAAAAGGCAAAGTCTCTATAGGAGTACACATAATAGGGGTATTTTGAGAACGACATAAGTCAAACAACTCTGAATGAACAGGATGATTATAAGTCAACACCCAAAGTGGCGAAGGAAAAGAAGCAAAGGACTCAAAAATCTGCCGACGCCTTTCACTGCCTACAGACTCTAAATAAGTCCACTCCGTATTCCCAATGATTTGCACTCGCTGATGGGAAAATACCTCTGTATACCCTGAAAGTGCTAAGCCTGGCCGATGAACGGCGACCTCTGTAATCAACGTATTTAAAGAGCATTCAGGAGTCATCAAGCTTAACTGGAGCTCTTCTTTGCAATCTTCAAAGAACTCCCGCAAAGCATACGATTTCTTTTTTTTAATGAATACTTCTTTGATTTTCTATCCCTTCAATGCTTAAATCACTCTCAATCAATTCCACAATACTTTGGGCACGGTGTCCCTTGTGCTTTTGATTTTCCTTCTTTAGTCTTCTTTGAACCTTTAATAATACTAATTCTATCGCTTTATGCATATTTTCGGCTTCAGAACTGGCACAAATTGTTTTATCTGAAATATTGATCAAAATTTCAGCACTTTTTCGAAGTTTATTTTCCGCATCAAGTATCACATGAACATCTTTAATACTATCGTTAAATTTTTGAATTTTCTGGATTTCGGCTTTCACATTCTCTTGTAATTCTGCTGAGCCATTAAAGTGTCTTGTCGTGACTTGAATATTCATATAAATCTCCTTCGTTTTTTTTAATCAATAAATGCACTGTGACTTTCTTCGCCCCATTCAAAGCTACCCTATTCGGATAGAAGTCCCTATGCCCAATTAATCTAGATTTTTGTTCTCCAAAAGGAAACAAGGCAGAGGGCTTTTTATTTTTAAAAGGCAAGACAGTACATTGACAGATTATACCGTCAAATTCACTTCAAATTCAAGGTTTTCAGAACTGCTTTCTCAACCTAGCAGGTAAAATCTCAAGCTGATCCCTATATTTCGCAATTGTTCTTCTCGCCACTTCAAACCCCTTGACTTTTAACAGATCTGCTATTTTTTGGTCACTAAGAGGCTTTTTTGGGGTTTCACTCTCAATCATCTTTTTTATTTCATCTTTTATCTTCATCGATGAAATATCCGTTCCGTTATTTTGAGTCACACCAGAAGTAAAAAAATACTTTAGTTCAAAGATTCCATGGGGCGTCTGCACATATTTTCCATTAATCACACGGCTCACCGTCGAAATATGCATTTCAATCCTGTCTGCAATATCCTGTAAGATCAACGGTTTTAAATGGGCTGGCCCTTCGGTAAAAAAATCGGGTTGCGTATCAATAATAGAGGACATAACCTTGATAATGGTGCTCTTCCGTTGCTCAATAGCCTTAATCAACCAAGAAGCTGAGTTTAATTTTTCTCTGACAAACTTTTTCTCATCTCCAGAAGCTTTGCTTCCTTTATTCAATATTTTAGAATAATTTTTTGAGACTCTAATAGAAGGGGCAAATCGCTCATTATAGACAAGAACAATTTCACCATCGATGTTTTCTACCAATACATCGGGAGTAATGGGCGCCGAAATCGATTCATTTAACGTTCTCCCCGGTTTAGGTTCTAACCTACCAATTTCTCTAATGGCACTTTGAACTTCTTCCGGAAGAATATCTAACCTTTTTGCCAAGGCCGAAATCTTTAATTTTTGTAAATAATCAAAATATTTTGTGACTATTTTTTCAGCTAATTCCGAGACTCCTCCCTTGCGATAAATTTGAATCAACAAGCACTCTTGTAAGTTTTTTGCTCCAATGCCTGGGGGGTCTAAGCTTCTCAATACATGAAAGGCCTCACGCACATCATGGCTAGCTCCTTGCTCATTTATTTCACCGAGAATCACTTTTTGAATTTCTGCCAAGTCCCCATCTTCATCAACCATCACTTGCCCTTTTAACTCTTCGCTAATAGGGGCTAATATTCCATCATCATCCAAGCAATTGATCAAATATTCTACAAATTCTTTTACTTTGGGAGAAAGATGCCTAATCTGAAGTTGCGTAATGAGGTTATCTTGTAATGATTTTCGTGTAGGAGTCAATCGCTCTAAAGGGTTGTCCGCCGTGCTTTTTTCTTCTGATTTTTTAAAACCAGGATCAAAGCCATCTTCAAAAAAAGCATCCCAATCCACTTCTTCTTTTTTCTCTAAAGACTCTACATCTTTTAATTCTTCTAAGGCTTCTTCTTTTTCCTTACTTTCAATTGGCTCTTCTTCTTCACTCTTAGTAATCTCTAGAATCTCATCTTCTTTTTCAAGAAGGGGATTAACCTCTAACTCCTCTGCAATCATGGTTTCTAATTGCAAAGCGGTGACTTGAAGTAATTTAAGCGATTGGATCATCTGTGGCGAAAGCTTTTGCTCTAGCCTTTGTGAAACATTTAAACCCAATCCCATTTGCATCGTATTTTCTCTTACTCCCCAAAGTTGAACTCAAAATTCAACCTAATTAATCTACTCCCCAATTATAGTACAGGAATTGCACTTTTTTTAGGTTTTTTAAATTATGCTAAGGCTGATTCAATCAATTCCTTAGATTTACCTGAAAAGTTAAGTTTTAATGCCGATTTATGCCCCTTTTTAGACATTTTGACCCAAGTTTTTTGAATGATTGTGATTACTTTTTCAGAGGGGTATTTTTCACAAAAGTCATCTAAATAATGCTCCAAAAAGACCAAACAAGCCACATCCTCTAATAATTGCACTTCTTCATTCTTCTTAACCCCTTTCTTTTCTAAAAGGCCACGTACTTCTTCTATTCTTTCTGTAGAGAACCCTAAGCCTCCTAATACTCTTGCCACAACCTCTCCATGAAACACGCCCATTTTCTTCCGCCAGTTCAAGTACCCCACCTTGGTGGAGGGAAAGCCCGAACGGGCTATTTTCCACCGCTCAATATGCTGTGCCCTTACTGCTAACTGTACATTCTCGGAGGCAGTGGGTTCAAATGCATTAAGTGTTTCTGTCATTCGCAAGGAGTACACCCACTCTTTAGGTTTGAGTTCTCCTTTGTACACTTCTTGATGGGGATCCTCGCTGTTAAGACGATCGATTAAATCCATTGCTTGCTGAAAAAGGGAGGTTGTATTCATATTAAAGACTAAAAGACTCACCCAAATAGATGCGACGTGCTTCGGGGTCATTGGCTAAATGTTCTGCACTTCCTTCAATCAATATCTTTCCTTCAAAAACGATATATGCCCTTTTAGTAATCGCCAGTGTTTCTCGTACATTGTGATCCGAAATGAGAATCCCCATTCCCTTTTCTTTTAATTGAGAGATCATCGTCTGAATTTCTTCTACGGCAATGGGGTCTATCCCTGCAAAAGGTTCATCTAAAAGAAGAAAGTCGGGATCCGTCGTAAGCGCTCGGGCAATTTCTAACCGCCGACGTTCTCCTCCACTCAGAGAGTAAGCTTTATTTTTGCGAATATGTGTAATTCTAAATTCTTCTAACAGCTGTTCTAGTCGTTCTTTTTGTGCCTTGCGACTTAGCTTTGTGGTTTGAAGAATGGCTAAAATGTTATCTTCTACAGACAATTTGCGGAAGACAGACATCTCTTGAGGCAAATAGCTAATTCCCAATTGAGCTCGCTTGTGCATGGGCATTTTTGAAATTAATTGATCGTTGAGGTAAACGCTTCCGCCATCGGCTTTAATCATACCCACAACCATGTAAAAAGAGGTGGTTTTACCCGCTCCATTAGGCCCTAACAACCCTACGACTTCTCCTTTGTTTACATGAAAGGAAACCCCATTGACGACACGGCGTCCCCCGTATACTTTAACTAAAGATTCTGCTTTTATTTGCATCATTACTCCTCATTTTTTTCTGAGACTTGAGTGGAATCACTTTTAACTTCTGCTTCTTTCTTTTTGCTCTGTTCTTTTTTAGGTTCGCCATAAAAAGTGCCTTGAGCATTTCCGGCAATATTTACCTCAACGATGTCCCCTTTTTCAAAGGCGAAATGAATGCTATCCCCATCCGCTACGCTCTTCCCTTTATAATTATTTTCTTCAAATAAATGAAATTGCGTTTTTGCATTTCCGTTGACTTGCGCTCCTTGAATTTTTTCATCCAAAAAGTTTAAACGCAAATAATCACCAAACATCTTATTTGTACGGAGACTGTCTTTTTTCTTCATTTGATCTACCTTTCCCTGATCAAATAACTCGACATACTCCATCACCTCTTTACTTATCTTCATGTATAGCGAATCACTTTCTAGCTTATAGGTATTCTTAGGTATTTTATTTGCGGAAGCTTTTTCATAATACACTCCGTAAGCAGAGTCCTTTAAAGAAATAGATGTCACTTGTTCTCCCTTTAAATGTACCAGCATACTCTTTCCTTTTAATAAATTTGTTTTGAGATGAGCTACAGGGTTCCCTTCTAGGCTTAGCTGTTCTTCTTTTTCAAAATAGCTTCCCTTTTCACAATTGATCTTTAAATTGCCTCTAACAATATTCACGTTCTCCTCTCCCACGGCAATGCGTAAGGAGTCATTATAAGTAATCTTTTCTGCCGTTAAGCTTAGGGTATCCTGACCTTTCTTTTTGCGATAGAACCGCTTGAGGTCTGGGGAACCTGTTACCGTCAACCAATGGCTATTTCTGTTGTAAGTCATGTACTGGCCTGTAAACTCATAGAGGTGATTGGAATCAACGACTTTCACACTTCTTTCTGCCCACAATTCCCCTGCATCTTGTTTGTAACCCCCTCTGATAGAAGTAAAAGTCATTCCATTCACTAAAACTGTCACCCCCCCTTCGCAAACAACTTCATTTCGTTTTTTATGCCACAGTGCCTTGTTGGTCATAAGCTTTAAAGTTCCGTACTGACACACCACGTTGCCTGTCATCAAGTACTCTCCCCTATCGCCATAGCCCTCCATGGTTCCTGGGTGAACGACACATATTAAAGGGTTCTTAGGCTCTTGGTTTTTTGGTTTTTTTCTTGTTCGCTTTGTACTTTTCTTAACTGTTTTTACCGTGTCTGGACTCAAGACCATTCCTAATGAATCCGTGAGTGTTGTGTCCTTTAATACAATAAATGTTGAATCACCTTTACGAATAGAATCCGTTTTTACCACAGAAAAAGAGTCTAATGGGAGAGTCGCAAGGGGGTTTAGCTTAGGAGAAACTACTGCTTCTTTTTTCTTTATTTCTTCTTGAGAATGCTTTGGATTAAGCCCTCCACAACCCATTATCAAAACCACTAAAGTGAAATAATAAAAGAACAGCCTCATGGTTCTTCCTTTTCTTCCGATTCATTGACTCTATTTTCAACTTTTTGAATCACTGTTCGAATATCTGAGAGAATTTTCCAGTTTTTTAATCGATCATCCGATGTAAAGCCAACTCCTGTAAGCGTGTCCTTGTCCTCTGTCACCACCTTGACCCAACCTTCTGTTTCAATGCGTTTGGTGTTTTTTTTCCATATCAATGAATCTGCTTCGACTAACATCCCATCGGATGATTCCGCATATACATTTCCCCAAACAGAGACAAAAGAAATATTCTCATCTGCCGCTCCTGAATCCGATTTTATATGGGCGGATTCTTTACCTAACGAATCATAGAAAACCATTCTCAAGGGCTTTACAAATAACTTTCCTGTTTTTTCGGCCTTTGTAAGGTAAGTGGTTTTTAAAACCCATGCTAAATTGGAACCTTCATATTGATCAATGGTCACAGTATCTTCAAACTCTAAAACATAGGGTTCTTTTTTAGCACTTCCCTTTGTATTAGGTTTTTCCTTGGGAGAACAGGAGAGCCAGAACCCTGCTAACAAGAAAAGGAGAATCTTATAGTTTGCCTTGTTCAAATTTTCTCTTTCCCCTATACAAGATTAAAACACAACCCAGCCCAAAGAATAATAATATCAAACCCGTCATCCACCCACCTATTAATAACCAAGGGGCAATAATCTGAATGGCAAAAAGATAAAATAATGCCACGATACCAGAAGCCTGAGCTGCACCCCTAACGGTTTTAGCCCCTAATGAAATAAGCGTACAAAGGGAGTTTAAAAATAAAACAGAGAGGGGCGTCAACAAAAAGCAAATCAGAAGCTCTTCTGTTTCAAGGTTTAAGCTTCCAAAAGAGCTGGCTAACCAAGCCAAACCAACTTGAGAAGTCCAACCTAAAAAAATAGGTAAGGGAACAATCCCCAAAATTTTGCCCCAAAAAATGGCACTGGGGTCTACGGGTAAATAATACAACAACTCTAGGGTATTGCGTTCTCGCTCCCCTGCAAAAGCATCCGCACATAAAGCCAGAGACATGGTTGTACTCAATACACCGATAATCACTAAAAGACTTTTGAGCACTTCTGCTGATTCTTTGAGGGAAGAAGGCTCTGTATAAAGAAAAAGAGAATAAAGAATTTATCGCGAAAAAAGTAAAATACGGAAAA
>CAZLBO010000132.1:0-6654 GCA_964557725.1 uncultured Bifidobacteriales bacterium
TTACCCACATCAAAAAGGATATCGGACATGGAGAGAATCGTTCCTCTTGCGTCTCGTTTTACACTGATAAAGTCACCTTGTAAGGCATCAAATCGTTTTTGAGCATTTTGTTGACGCTTGATAGCTTCTTCCTTTTGTTTCTGTAAGTCCTTTTTTAGACCTGAGGAGTATCCCCTCTCGATTTGATTAATTTGTTGGTATGTGGTGTTGAGGGACAAGAGTATAGAGTCTCGTTGAACTTGATAGTCAAAAGTTTTTTGCTTGATAGTATGTAAGTTAAACTCAGATAGGGCTAAGTCCACTTGAAGAGAGCAAGCCTTTATCCATTTGGGTAAGTCAGGATTCTTAGAGTCGTCCTTTTCTACTTGCCTAGCATCTTGAAGTAAGGTCTTGGCTTGAATATAATAAGTAGGGAAGGTAGAAGAACTGTTTTTGCTTTGATAAGCTTTATAACCCTCGCTAAGTTTGATCATTAAAGAGTTAAAAAGAGACTCTTTAAAACCTTCTTGAGAGAAAGAGTGGGCAGTGAAAAGGGACAATAATAAAAGGCCTTGGAGTATTTTAGTGATAAACATTAGGGTTTCCTCATGGAGTTAATTTCTTTGAGAACTTCTAGTAAGCCCGATAAGTGTTCTTTTTCTTTTTCGTATAAACTTTGATGAGAACTCATTTTGTTTGTGGCATTTTCTGTTTCCGCTTTTAGAATGCCCTGTTTATAATAAAGTTTGGCGTAGAGAGCATTCCATTGAGCCTCTTTTACTTTTTCTTCTTTATAAGCAAGAGTGGCCGCTTGTTTTAAGGAGTCGGCTTTTTTTATAGAAGGGGAAGCAATGTTTTTGCTTTGAGCGTATTCTTTGAGATGTTCTGACTCTGTGAGATCCCGAGGGTACATTGCCGCAGGTCCACAGGCGGACAAAAGAAGAAGAAAACTAATGATACTGATCCAGCTATATAACTTCATTGAAGATCCTTGATTTAAGATTCAGACTTAACAATTAAAAGTAAAAAATTTTAATGAAGTTATTATTCATTTTTTTAGGGTATTTTGTCTACTTATTTAGCTTTCCGTATGGGACATGTACCATTGCCATGGAAATATCGGGGTGACTCAAGTGTTTTTTTTGATCATCAAAAAAGATATGGGGTCTAAAAACGGATAATATACGGTCTTTAGAGGCTCCACCTAAAAAGAAAGCTTCATTGCAGGTGATTCCCCAATGTCGTAGAGTTTTAACCACTCGTTCTTGAGCTGTAGAACTTCGCGAAGTAATGAGAGAAGTTCTAATTTTGGGCTTGTAACTGCTATCCTTTTCTTGTCTTTCAAGCTCTCTTTTTTGAATTGCAGAGATTTTAGCAAGTAAAGGTTGTAAGGGGCCTGGAGGAAGGGGCTCTTCTGAATATTTTTCTTCGTGCTTTTGAAAGCCCTCTAATCCATGGGTTTGATAGATATTTTCAGAGGAGTCATCTGCTAAAATCCCATCAAAATCAAAGGCAATCCTTAACTCAGAGCTTTCGAGGTTTTCAACGTCCTTTTTGTTTTTAGGAAAGAGAATCATTCCCCCTGGTTTTTGATTTTCTAAGGCGTCCATGACATCGGCTTCATTAGTAGAGAGAAAAAGGGAGGCGTTGAGAGCAGAAATATAGGGGTGAGGCTTTCGGCCACAGGTAAAAGCGGATCGAGTAATATCTAGTTGGTAGTGTCGAAGGGACTTGTGCACACGGTGGCCTGTGTCGGCATCATTTTTTGAAATGAGAACCACTTCAATGGGCTCAAAGTCATCTTTGGGGTTGTTAACTTGTAGTAGCCTTTGAATAAAAGAAAAAGCAGGGCCTTTTTCAAAAGGGCTGTCTTCATTGGCAATCGTGTATTTTCGATATTCATCGGAGCCTTGAGACTTAAATATTCTATCGGCTTCGCCTAAATCAAACAGCGCACTAGAGGAAACAGCAATGACCAACTTATCTTCGAGGGGAAAAGGCATCTATATTTTAAGCTCGTTAATGATTTTTTTAATTGTTAGCGACAGTGGATTTAGCTGATGTGAGCAAACCCAAAATATCTCTTCTGCGTCAATGTCAAAATACTGATGTGCAATAATATCCCGTATTCCCTTTGCTCCTTTCCAATCCACTTGTGGGTATTGAGATAGTAGTTCGCCATTTGTGATTTTATCAATTTTTTTAAGGCTTTCTCCTATTGCGATAAGAAGCATACAGATGGAATCAAGCTTCTCTAGACCATCAGGAGCAGTAATAAAGTCATTTGCAGATTGAATGGGCTCTATGCGAAAGGATATTTTTTGGGTGGCTTCAAAAATTTGTGTTAGAATATTGAGGACTAATTCTTTGTCATACATAATGAGCGTCTTTTTCTATTTGATTCTTTAAAAAGGGGTTCATTCGCTCTCTCAACCTTACGATATCGACCTGCTTATTAAACATTTTCTCCAAATCTTCTTTAATATGAACAAGAACATAGGGATCGGGGGTAAGGGTTTGTAAGACGATATCGACATCACTTGTAGGAGTCGCCTCATTTCTTGCTGTAGATCCAAAGACACCGAGAACAAGAATTCCATACTTTTTAGCGTGTAGGTCTTTAAACTCTTTTAGTGACTTAAGGACTGTTGAGCGTAACATTGTATTTCTCCTAGATGGAAGGGCGTTATCTCTTTGAGAGGTGAGCCATTGTATGATGATTTTTTAAAATAATCTATTTGATAGTTTTTTTGCATTCTTCTCAAAAAATATAAAGACCAACTTATCTTCGAGGGGAAAAGGCATCTATTTTTAAACTCCGTGGGGTTATTTTTGAAATAAAAAGGTGTTATTTTAAAATCTTACTAAAGAATTGTTGATCTGGCCGATAAAAAAATTGATTTTATATTTTTCGGTAAGGGGATAGAATGAAAAGAACAGTGCAAATGACAGAAACAGAGTTTAATGGACTTGTAGAAATCAAAAGCATTGAAGATATGGCGGAAAAAGAACTCGAGAAATACACAGAAATTTTTGTGGATACAATCAAGGAACAATTTGATTGTGAAGAAAATACTCGAACCTTTTGGTGTCCTAAATGTGAAAGTCCCCATGCAATTGTGGAAATTGATAAACTTGAAAATAGAGGGATGGCTAATTGCACCCATTGCCGTATTGCAGTGGTAATTATCTCCTCAGACGCAGAAACTGAATAAAAAAATAAAAAGCTGATACCAAATATATGTCTAAATTAATAGAATCAGAAGCTTGGAAGGCTCTCCAAGCTCATTTTAAAGGCGAGCAAAAAAAGATAAAAGACCTTTTTGAGCAAGACCCCCATCGAGCAGAAAAGTTTTCTATAGATGCCTGTGGCATTCATCTAGATTATAGTAAAAATCAAATCACCTTTGAAACAATGGAATTGTTGAGGGATTTGGCGACTCAGTCTGATTTACAGAATGAGAAAGAGAGAATGTTTCGGGGAGAGAAAATTAATGCGACAGAAGAAAGAGCCGTTCTTCATGTAGCCTTGCGGAAGGCGTCGAATTCTCCCCTTCAAGTGGACGGTGAGGATGTAATGCCTAAGGTCAATGGGGCCTTAAATAAAATGGAAGCCTTTACAGAGAAGGTTCGATCAGGGCGTTGGAAGGGGCATTCTGACAAGAGTATTAAACACATTGTTAATATTGGAATTGGGGGATCAGACTTAGGGCCTGTGATGGTCACAGAAGCACTAAAGCCTTATGGTGATGGGCCTCAAGTTCACTTTATTTCTAATGTAGACGGTACTCATGTAGCCGAAGTGTTAAAAAGTATTCAATTGGAAGAATCCTTGTTTATTGTAGCTTCTAAAACCTTTACTACACAGGAAACTATGACCAATGCTGAAACAGCAAAATCTGCTCTTTTGGAATGTTATCAAGGGAATGAACAAGCTGTTGCGAAGCATTTTGTGGCCTTATCCACTAATCAATCGGCCGTAGAGGCTTTTGGGATTGATTCTCAAAATATGTTTGAATTTTGGGATTGGGTGGGAGGGCGTTATTCCCTTTGGTCCTCTATTGGAATGTCCATAGCCCTTTTTATAGGCATGAAGAACTTTAGAGAATTACTTTTAGGGGCTCATGAAATGGATGAGCATTTTAGAACGGCACCCATGGAAAATAACCTGCCTACGATTTTGGCCTTAGTTGGAATTTGGCATAATAATTTTTGTGGTTATGAAACTCAGGCTATTTTACCTTACGATCAATACTTACATCGATTTGCCGCTTATTTTCAACAAGGGGATATGGAATCCAATGGAAAATATGTGGATAAGCAAGGAGAACCCGTTGATTATCAGACAGGGCCCATTATTTGGGGAGAACCTGGGACGAATGGACAACACGCTTTTTATCAATTGATACATCAAGGCACTAAAGTGATTCCCTGCGATTTTATCGCTCCTATTCAGTCTCAAAACCCGCTTGGGGATCATCACATTAAGTTGCTCTCTAATTTTTTCGCACAAACAGAAGCGTTAATGATGGGAAAGGATGCTTCCCTTGTTAAAGCGGAGTTGATAGAACAATTTAAAGCACAGGGGCTTGCAGGAAAAGCCCTAGATTCAAAGGTGGATGCATTGTTACCCCATAAAGTTTTCAAGGGAAACAGGCCTTCTAATTCATTCCTTGTTCAAAAGGTATCTCCTAAAATATTAGGTTCATTAATTGCCATGTATGAGCATAAAATATTTGTTCAAGGGGTTGTTTGGAATGTGAATAGCTATGACCAATGGGGTGTAGAGTTAGGAAAGCAATTAGCTAAAAAAATACTTACGGAATTGGAATCCTATGGAGAAGGCCAGACAGAAATGACTTTGAATCATGATAGTTCAACTAATGCTTTAATGAAGATTTATTTAGATCGAAAAGACGGTTAAATTCTTAAGCACGACTCAGTCAAATAAGCATAATTACGCCATTAAATTAAGTTGGCGACCTGTAACATTCTGTTTTTGCATGTAGGGGTTTGCAGGAGAACGGGATGCTTCTTTGAAGCTTTCTTTAACTTCTTGGCGGGCTTCTCTTTCCATATTTGAAGCCTCGGAGGCAACACTTCTATCTTGACCAGAAGGATCGGCAGGGGCCGAGGCCGCTTTGCGGATAGTCTGAGCTTTTTGAATGGTGGCTTCAGGGTTATTTGCAATAGGTGAAGTGTCAATATTCACTTGCCCGCTTATTGCATATTTTTTTCCATCAGGGCCAATTTGATATTCATAACTTGCCCCTCCCTGAGCGTAACCCCCAGCAGAGGAAACATGAGCTTGTTCATGTTGATGAACTTCTCTATCCTGTTCTTTTAGTTGGCTGACTTCCTTTTCTTCTTCTTTCGAAAGAATTTTTGAATCTGAACGGAGAGGTTCCTTGGAGGGACGTGCCTTTTGAAGGGAATTGGCATTTAGATTTTGTGAGAGAGAGAGTGCTGCCTTTGAAAATTCAACGCTATCGCCCACTTTATCGGTTTTTGCTTTCTTTTCAGGAACAGGCAAATCACGTCTAAGCTCTGGAGTGGAAAAGAGCATAGCCTGTTGGCTAGAAAAACTGGATGCAATATTTTGTATAAACACTATAAGCCTTACTTAACTATCGGCTGAAACTTAAATATCTTTAACAAAAGATTGCGGGATTGAATAAAGAGTCTATATTTGCCCCATGGCTATTCGAGATACCCTCAATTTAGAAGAAAAAGTGATTTTTTTGCATATCGGGGATTACCTTGCAGATAAGAATTTTTCTGCGATTCAAGAACTTCTCAAAGACTTTCACGTAGCTGATATTGCTTATGTGCTGAATTTGTTAGAAGAAGAGGATATTGTTCCCATTATTTCAGGGTTTGAAGGAAAGCTTCAGGCGGGAATCCTCGCAGAATTAGTCGATTCTAAGCAAGAATATGTGACCGATCACCTTGAAAAAGATGTTTTGGCACGAATTGTTGAAAATCTTGAGTCCGATGATGCGGCAGATTTATTAGGCGTACTGGATGAGGGAGAACAGCAGCAGGTTCTCGACCAAGTAGATAGCGAAGATGCCCGAGATGTGCGAGAGCTTTTACAGCATGAAGCAGACACTGCGGGTGGCATTATGTCCAAAGAAGTGGTGTCCATTGTCAATGATGCGACAGTTGAAGAAGCCATTCATGAGATTCGCAGAGCCGCGGTGGAAACAAAGCAGATTTATAACGTTTATGTGGTGGATAAAGAGGAACCCATTTTATTAGGTGTGGTTCCTTTGAATGAGCTCGTCATATCAGGACCCGAAGTTCTGCTTTCAGAAATCATGTCGGATGTGAGAAGTGTGATGGCTTCTTTGGATCAAGAAGATGTGGCTCGGATGGCACAAAAGTATAATTTAGTAGAGATTCCTGTGGTAGATGAGGGTGGCCGTTTATTAGGGCGTATCACTTATGATGATATCATGGATGTGATTGAGGAAGAAGCCGAAGAAGATATCGCTCGGTTAGCAGGAACACAAAATGAGGAATCTTACGAGGATTCTTGGCTAGAGATTTCTAAAAATAGAATCGCGTGGCTTATCATTGGTTTAGGGGGAGGCATTTTTGCGGCTTATATTATCAGCGAGTTTGAGCATGCCCTAAACGAAGTACTTTTATTAGCCTTTTTTGTCCCTGTGA
>CAZLBO010000133.1:0-6633 GCA_964557725.1 uncultured Bifidobacteriales bacterium
CAATTGTAAGCTGAATTTACTTGAAAAAAACTTTCATTATCATCAATCACTTCACTTCCAGGCATCATGGTATAAGGTTGAGTATCTGTTTCCGTACCTGAAAAGATGAAATCACCTCTGTAATTTGTATTTGAAATAGAAATAATTTGATCTGTGACCACTTTTATTTCCCGCAAAATAAAATTTCTCTCTTTATCTGTATTTGTATCATTCGAAGCTTGAATTGCTAGTTCACGCGCTCTTTGATAAAGATCATTTGTACTCGTCATGGTGGATTCTACAATAGCTAAGTAATTTGAACCATCGTTAATGTTTCTTTCAAATTGTGATAGTTGTTTTAATTCCGACCTCAATTGTAAATCATTGGTGACTTCACTTGGTGCATCTGATGGCCGTTGTATGCGCCTTCCTGATGAAAGCATCTCTTGCGAACGGCTCAATTTCTCATAATTCTTAGCTAAGTTTGTCTGAACTAAATTATTTATCTGTGTAAAGGTAACACGAGGCATACTACTACTCCCAACTTATAAGTTCATTAAAACATCTAACATTCTATTTATACTACTGATAAAGCGAGCCGATGATTGATAGGTGTGTTCAAATTTTATCATATTGGCTAATTCTTCATCCAATGAAACCCCTGTAATCTCTGTTTTTCTATTCTCAAATTGTTCCACTAAAAATCGTCTAGTCTCCCTATTCGCTTGGGCTTGGTTCCTTTCAATACCCAATACACCAATCACACCACTATAAAAGTTTCCTATGGATTGATTAACATCTCCCCCTTCTACCCGACTCATGCTTTGCTTGTCTCTCAAACGAGCAATATCTAGGGCATTACTTCCATTACCTGGACCAGGGTACCCTGCAGTATCATACCTAAAAGAAACATCTATTGGTTCGCTACCAGAAAAACGCGCATAATTTAAAAAGGTAATGGTTCCAAATTGATAATCAACAACATAATCCTTACCTGCTCCTTCATCTAACTGCACTCCACCCATCATCACTTTTATCGAATCTAAAGAGATATTCTTATATTTTGAATCAATTAATTTCAAATCTAATTTCGGATTTGCGGCTAAGGGCACAGTGGATGACTCTGTCACTAAGCCTATTGTCGACCCACCAGCAGAAGCAGCAATATTACGAGCATCCTGCATTAGGGCTGCTGATAGAGCCATGTTATCGGCTCTTGTTCCCGTTTCATCAAAAAAAAGAACACCTGTATTTCCATCTAAGTTATACCCTGTCGTATGCAATTGATTTACTTCTTTAACAAAAGTTCCTGCAATTTGATCTAACCATTTTTGATATTTAGGAAGTACATCGTCTCTTGCCTCCATAATGCCTTTAAGCTCTCCACCCCTTGGTTTATAAACTTTTTTTGTGCTACTAAAAACAATTTCTGTGCGAACAGAAAGCCCCGTCGCAGTCGATCTTTCTGAACTTCTCCTTGCCACTTCTAGCTCTATATAACTAGATGGCCCAACCAATACATTACCGGAGGTCGTCAAGGTAACTCGTCCTAATTTATCTTCGACAACACCCACATCAATGAGGGTAGAGACTTTTCTTATCAATAAATCCCTTTTATCTCGACTATCATTTGCTTCTCCATTTTGTAATTCCCCTGTCGCGACCTCTCCATTTAAGGTATAAATATTACGAATGTACCCATTAATTTCATTCGTGGTTTCTACGACATCACTATCTAAGGAAGCTCTTAATTCATCTAGCTGTCGTGAAAGCGTCTGAAACTTATCCGTCAAAACTAAACTAGAGGAACGAGTAACCTCTCGTGCCGCAGCGTCCTGTGGGTTGTTGGCTAAGTCTTGCCATGCATTCCAAAACTTCTCCATCGTTTCATTTAACCCTGAATCATTAGGCTCCGAAAGTATATTTTCAATTCGTTCAAAAACTTCATCAAAAACAGTATAAAAACCCTCGTCTGACATCTGTCCTCTAATTTGAAGCTCTAGGAACTCATCGGCATAACGACTTACTTTATCAATTTCAACCCCAAACCCCATCTCTCCAAATTTTGTGTCGCCACGTTTATCAGAAGAAAGATCGATTCTCTTTCGAGAATAACCCTCTGTATTTGCATTGGATATATTTTGACCCGTTACATTGAGGGCTAATTGAGAAGCATATAGACCTTTTGTACCAATGGATAAGGAATCAAAAATAGACATCTTTAACCCTTTTGATTAATTAAATTTACTTGCATTTTATTTGACTTCTTAAGTAGCCCACCATTTCCATAAGTTCTCACTTTTTTTGCTTCTCTTTTTCTACTCCCTGTGACAATTTCAAAAGTATTGAGTGTAATATCTTGTGAATTTTTAATGAGCACCTCATTAATATTATTAAGTGCTTTTACTTTTGACAGGCTTGACTTTAAGGACTGTATCATTCCCTCAAACCACTCTCCACTTTCCTCATCTATATAGGCATATAGGTCTTTGCATTTAACAGTTTGAATTTGTTCTTCATTGAAGGAAAGCCCTTGTAAACCTAAGATTTCTACAAAACGCTTAATCCTTATTTTTTCTTCATTTTCCATCTTAATACCTAGTTCTTCTTGACTTTTCGTCACTTTTTGAAGTGCCTCTAAATCATTATTTACCAAGGATAATCTTTGTTCCTTTCCATAGTCAATTGCGCGATTCATCAACTCTACTTCAATTCCAAGAGACCTTCCTAGGGACTGTACAATATCTGAATTTATACTTAATCGTTTATTTTTGGATAACATCAACACCTCCATGTTTTATTTTATTTTTATAAGCCATTACATTTTTGACATAATTTTGTGTTTCAACAAAAGGCGGAACCCCTTGATATTTGTCTACTCGAGAAGGACCGGCATTATAGGCAGCCAATGCTAATTCTTCATTCCCTTGATATCTTTTTAGTAACTGTTTAAGATACTTTGTCCCCCCCATAACATTTTCCCTAGGGTTAAATGAATCTCTCACTCCTAAAGAATCCGCAGTCCCAGACATTAATTGCATCAAGCCCTTTGCCCCTGCTTTTGAAACGGCTCTTGGGTTTCCATTTGACTCATGATGAATCACACTTTTAATCAAACTCTGAGAAACCCCATGTTTTTGGGAGGCTTCCAAAACTAAGCTATCTAGCTCCTTCTTATTTATTTTCACTGGGGAATCTTGATATGCTTTTCTTTTTAACATTCCTAAAGATGAATATTTTGACATACCAGCTCCTGAACTTAGAGGCATAGAAGGTACTTTAGGGATTTCGTCCTGATTTGTTCTTTCTAAAAATCGATAGATCAATTCAGCTAACCCACCTCGTGTACTCCCTGCTGTTTCCTTTGAATACTCAGAATCCAACATTTCCATAAACATTTCTCTACCAGGAGAGGGTTTGGTAAATTCGGAATAAGAAACAGTTTTACGCATGGCCCCAAACATCATTTTTGTGAACATGGCTTCAAAACCCTTGCTCGCATCCCATAACTCTTGATTGCGTTCTTTATGTAAGCTTGGCTTCTTACTGGTCGCCGTTGGCTTACTCGTATGGAGGTTTTCTATTTCCATTTTGTTTCTCGGTTTGCACGTCCTTCGTCATTTATACGAAACAGAGCAATCGCAAAAGCTATGCCAAATAAAAACGCTTAAATACGCTCCAAAACCTTAAGCAAAGCTTTAAATAAGGGATGAATTAGAGTGAGAGGTGCTTTGAAAATGGCAAACATTTCCCTCATGGGAAAATTTGGTTCATGGGTTAAAGTTTTTTAAAATCTGGCCGATATACACTTTAGGGACTTTGGATTAAAAACTCACATGCCCCTCAACTCCAAACATCCAGAAAAAACCAAGCCCTTCTATGATAATAGGGGTTAAATCTCCTAAAGGGACTTTGCGAGAAATACGAGTCCATCCACGTTGTTTTTCATTGCGTCCACCCAGCCACTTTAAAACACCATCATCCGCACTGGCAAAGATATTATTCCCTTGAATAAAAAATCGAATGTAATCCAAAGGCTTCATATTGCTTTTTTTGTCTAAATTAAGGCGAATGTCCGTACGCTGTCGAGAGACCGTAGGGTAAAGTTTACTCTGCCTAATTGTTCTATATGCAGGCCCTTTATTTTCTGGTTCGGGGCGCACCGCCCGATTATCCCCTTCTATTTTATACTCGTATAAAGGAACATCATTATTTACCGTATACGTTATAATAAAGCTCACTGCAGAATCTTTTCGGGGAACAAACCTTAAGTTGCTCACAAAATCTAGCGAACGATTAGCTTCCCAGGGTACCACTCCTTCATTCTCTAAATAATAATCCCCTTGAACAATTGAACCATTCATGTTCACACCAAAGTGATGACTCGGTTCCCAACTCATATACAAGTTTGCACCAAAAACAGCGGCATAATCAGCCTTATTCTTTTCCTCATAATTCCAATAAACCTCGGGGGCAGGTAAAATAGGCTGATAATAGTAACGACTATAAAGAGAGGATGTATAATTAAGTCTTTTTGTAATTGCCCCTTCAAGCCCCCATTTAAGCCCTACACTAGAGGTTGTATAGGCTTCTATTTTATTGAAGCCTGTGGGTTCTACACGCGTATTTTCTCGAAGAGAAATATCCATGTATGTATTTTGATTCGAAAACTTTCTATTATATCGAGTAGAAAAAATAGGAAGCACTCGCTCCCCCCCCACGCTATGCCAACCTATACTTGAGGCCAAACCACTCTGTCGAGAAAGCTTCCATTTTAATCGAAACAAACCATTTGTCAAAAGAGTCTTAACATCATCTAATTCAATAGAATTATTTTTTGCAAGGTCTTTATACGCTCCCCCAGCTACTCGGTATTGCATTTCAACTCCATAAGAAGCATAACCATTCAACACTTTTGCCTGAGGGCTCCACTTCCAATTACTATTGTAATTTTGTTCGGTCCTTTGACTCATTCCCATCACCTTAAGTTTTACATCATTTTGATTATCCTGTGATCGACCATAAAAGGCATACTCAACAGCACTGAGAGAAGTATCTTTCGTCGTATCTACATTCTCATGGTGAGTCACACTAAAAGAATATTCTAAGTCACCCGACTCCATAGGAGAAAGTGCTTCAAAAGCGATTACAGCATCCTCTTGTAAGCCATCTTGAACAACTTGTAATTCAGGTTTTCCACTCGTGGGAAATAAAACCTCTCTTACTTGGTAATAATCTGCCGCTCCCAAAAAGAAGCCCCTCCAATATCCATTTTCACCTTGGTTACTATAGATACTTGTTAATAAATCAAGTGTACTCATATTAATAGGGTCTCCTGTCGAGCATTGCTCTCCCGTGCATTTCCTGTCCGAACGCACCTCTTTGGGAACAGTAAAATATTGCTTTCCCAAGTTAGACAAGAAGTTAGGACTAAGTCCCCTCAAGCTTCCCACAAAAGTAATGGAATCCCAATAGGCAGTCACGTTACCTTCTAAATTAGTCGTTCCGACCACCACATCCCCTGTGATTTTTTCAGGATCCCCTTCTTTCAATTCATACCTCAATGCAGAAGAATTACCCTGACCAATAGGGCCTGATGACAAATTATCTTCTAAATGTACAGACTTTAAAAGTCGAGGGTTAATCACCGATTGATTCCCTGGAAAACCAAAGTCTAAATGGCGCATGTTCGCAATGGAATTCATTCCTAAATAATGGGTCACATCCTCTGTTCTTCCCCCAAAAATAGAAATATCACTTGAATATTCTGTCATTCCTGAGACCCCAGGAATTTGACGAAGATGATCATTCAAGTCCATTTTCATTCCTGAATATTGTTCGGTCTCTTCAATGGTCGTATGTCCTGTTTTTTTACGTTTTCGAATTTTATTTCCAAAAGCACGTTTATCACTCAATACTTTAGCAGAAGGAGCCATCTCTAAATCTAAGTTGATGAGGTCTTCGTAATCAGCCAAATCGACTGTTTCTTTTGTATAGCCGTGCCTTGTAAAAATCAAAACAAGCTCTTTTGTTTCTACTTCTAATTCAAAACGCCCCGATCCTGTTGTTTTACCAATAGTTTTTCCACTAAGGGTGTTAATCTCTGCAAAGGGAATCGGCTCTCCCGTTTCTGAGTCTTGTAAAACTCCTACGACATAAATGGGCTTACCCACGGAATAGCCTAAGGATACAGCAAAAAGAGAGGCCCAAAGAATTTTCAATATTTTTTTAAAAAAAAGCATCTGAGAATTATATCCTTATCATTAGATTCAAAGCCATTAAGATACAAAACCTCCATCTAAAACCAGAGTTTCCACACTTCATTTCATCAAATTTAGATAGTCACAGGTTCTTTTTTTAACTTTAATCACAAGAAATTTATTCAATTTGAGGATACCATGTTAGATCTGAAGTTTATTAGAGAAAATTTAGAAAGTGTAAAGCAAGGAGTTGAACACAAAAACGTTGCCATAGACTGGGATCTGTTGATAGAACAGGAAGGACAAAGGAGAAAGCTCACCTCTGAAATTGACATTCTTAAAGCAGAAAGAAATAAAACCTCTACTTCTATCTCTCACCGCAAAAAAAAGGGCGAAGATGTCACCCAAGCCATACTTGACACCACTAAATTTAAGGGGGAAAGGTTGATATAAG
>CAZLBO010000134.1:0-6598 GCA_964557725.1 uncultured Bifidobacteriales bacterium
CAGAAACACCATCTTTAGTGATAGTAGGTGAGCCAAAGCTTTTTGCAAAAAGCTTTGGCTCACCTACTATCAGAAACACCATCTTTAGTGATAGTAGGTGAGCCAAAGCTTTTTGCTAAAACAACATTTCGACCTTTGGGGCCTAATGTTACTTTTACGGCATTTGCTAGTTGATCGACGCCTCGGCTAATTGCTGCTCGAGCGGCTGCGTCAAATGTTAATTGTTTAGCCATTGTAATTCTCCTATTTGTAAAATTTTAAAATAAAGTGATTGATTAAACTGTTGCGAGGATATCGCTTTCTCTCATGATAAGTAGCTCTTTGTCTCCGTCTTGGATTTCAGTTCCTGAATACTTTCCATAAAGAACAGTCTCTCCTGCTTTGACTTCCATTTTGATGAGGTCACCGCTATCAGAGATCTTTCCTGGTCCAACTGCAACGATTTTACCTTTTTGAGGTTTTTCTTTTGCATTATCAGGAATATAAAGTCCCCCTGCTGTTTTTTCTTCTGCTTCGAGTGGCTCTACTATTACTCTGTCTGAAAGTGGTTTGATTGCCATTGTCGTCTCCTGTTAGGTTGATGTTAAACTATGATTCAATGCATAAAGCAATGTTTGTGCCGTACTTTGAGAAAGTTGGATTTACTGGGAGTGAAATCACAAACTGCTCAATTTTATTCAAAATTAAGTAAAAAAATACAAAAAGAGAGGACGAATTGATTAAAAATAGTTGGAGCTGTTTCATTTCGTGTATTAGAGAGCTAAATGCGAGAAAGAGTGCTTTGATATGAAACAGTAGCAAAAAAGAGTAAAAACCAAAAAAAGAGAAAAAACTAGAAATGAGTGATTAAAGTATAGTAGACTTTGGAAGGAGAGCGAGCATGGGGTTGAGCAGAAAGTGAATCCACTCGGACAGATTCAAAAGCGGTGAGGTAAGGGGGACTGGTTTTGAATCGTCGAGTGGAATTCACCACTTTGGGCTTAAAGGGTTCGTATTCTTTTTATGATGACGTGTATTTGGAGAAATTAAATTTATGAAAAAGCTTAATTCTGTTTTGATTATTGAAGATAACCAAGACGATCAACTGCTAGAGAGAAGAGCTTTTCTAAAAACGGGTTTATGCAAAAACATTCATATTGTAAATAATGGAAAAGAGGGTTTACAGTATCTAAGCCAACTCAAAAAAGAACAGGCAGATTTAAAGGTGAATTTTCTTTCTTTAATCCTTGTAGATATTAATATGCCGATTATGGACGGTTTTCAATTTTTGAAAAATTTTAAAGAAGATTACCCCGAATGGAGAGAGGTGCCAATGGTCATGTTATCATCCTCCATCAGTTTAAAGGATCAGCAAATGGCGGAGTTATTGGGAGCTTGTGGCTTTTGTAATAAACCCCTAACAGCAAGAAACATAAAAGGGGAACTAGAGAAGATTGAGCTTTTGCAGGGCTAACTTCTTAAAAGAATATTTTTTGTATTTTTTCATGTAATTCATCTAAAATAACATAAGCCTCATCACAACGAGCCCCGATGCGTGTAATGTAATTTTTTTGCATGTCATCTAAGTCTCCATCTTCTAAAAGAATTTCTTGGAAACCTCTTATCGCTCCTAAGCAAGAGCGTAAATCGTGGTTGAGTTTTTTGCGATACTCTTCTGCAAAGGCTTTCTTTTTATTTGACATAGTAACTTTCGATAAGAGAGAACTCCTTTCTTTGATTATATCATTTGTGGAGTGATACATACAATCACAATTATCTTTTTGAGCTTTGGGCAAAAGGAAGGACGAATTCCTTGCTTGACTGTACTTCAGTGGAATTATATGATCAGAGTTAAAGTGTAAGATTAAATTTTGAGAGAGAAAGGGAGAATGGATCCTTAATGAAGCGTATTTTGTTAATTGAAGATGATGAGGATGCACGTGTACTCTTTTTACATCAGATGAGTCGAGTGGCAGAAAAATATCAAATTGATGTTGCCGTTACAGGAAGCCAAGCTTTAATAAAGTTGGCAAAGACAAACTATTACTGTGTGATCATGGACTATTGGTTAGAGGGGAGTAGTGCTTCTGAACTATTGATTGAAATAAAATCAAAGAAATTGGATAACCCCCCTATCATTATATTAACAAGTGTTCAGGATGAGTCTCTAGGGGTTGAACTGGTAAGTAAAGGCGCACAGGATTATTTAATAAAGAATGAAGCAACGGAAAAATCTCTTGTGCGCGCCATTGAATATGCAGCGGAACGGCATCAGTTAAAAATACAGTTACAAAGCTCTCAGAAACAAGAACACTACTTGGCTTACCATGACCCATTAACATCCTTACCTAATAGACAGGCTTTTTTTGGACGATTAGATCAGGTGGTGGCACAAGTTAAAAGGGACAATAAAAAAACAGCGGTACTTTTTTTGGATTTAGATTGTTTTAAACAAATTAATGATACTTTAGGTCATTCGGCAGGAGATGAGCTACTGAGGAATGTGGCAGAAAAACTAAATGAGTGTGTGAGACAGAGTGATACGGTTGCTCGTTTAGGTGGTGATGAATTTACAGTGGTTTTAATAGATATTGAACGCGCTCAGGATGTGGCTAAAGTCGCAAAAAAAATATTAGAAAAATTGTCCATGAAGTTTAATAAAAATGGGTTAGAGTATCATGTAACGGCAAGTATCGGAATTAGTCTTTTTCCTACAGATGGAACGGAGGCAAAAGAATTAGTTAAGAACGCAGACATTGCCATGTATAGGGCAAAAAAGCAAGGTAAAAATACTTATCAGTTTTATGATAAATCTATGGAGGCTGTGGCCTTTGAACGGTTGGCATTAGAAGCGAGTTTACGAAAAGCGATTGTGAACAATGAATTTGTTATTCACTATCAGCCTCAGCTTTCTGTGGCGACAGGGGAGATGTTGGGGTTTGAGGCACTGCTTCGTTGGCAGCATCCTCATTTGGGTTTGCTTTCTCCCGATAAGTTTTTGGGGTTAGCAGAAGATTCAGGCTTGATTCTTCCTATTGGAGAGTGGGTGATTAAAACCGCCCTTGCAGAGTACAAACAATGGACTCTTAAAGGGTTTCCCAAAGTTTGTATGACGGTTAATCTTTCTGCAAAACAATTTTCTCAAAAAAAGATACTTGAAAAAATGAAAGAAGTTCTTAAAGAAGTCTCCTTTAATCCCTCTTTATTAGGCTTTGAAATTACCGAAGAAAGTGCGATAGAAGATAAAGAATTTAAAAACTCCACGTTAAATGGGCTCAAGGAAATGGGGATTAAATTGTTGATAGATGATTTCGGAACAGGGTTTTCATCATTGGGTTATTTAAATCAATTACCCATAGATATTTTAAAGATTGATCACTCTTTTTTAAGAGGGATACCCGAAGACGAGAGTAACTCCGCTATTGTTTCTGCTGTGGTGGCTATGGCACATCAGTTGGGGTTGAAGGTGGTAGCAGAAGGGGTTGAAAAACTAAAAGAAAAGGAATTCCTCAAAAAAATAAAGTGTGATATGTATCAAGGTTACCTCGAAGGAGAACCTGAACGTGGCACTACCTTTTTTCCGCGGTGGCATGAGAAGCTTTCTTTAATCAAAAAGAATATCAATATATTTTCTTCTTGAAAAAGCCCATATTCCATGCTAGAATGAGGAAGCGATCAAATCCAAAATAGTTTTTGGATTTCAAGAATTTCAGGGAGCCAAATTGCACATTTTAGTTGTTGAAGATGATTTAGATTTTCAAAAGATCATTTCATATCGTCTATTAAAAAAAAGTAAAGAATTTAAAATTGATTTTGCAAACTCCGCTTCGGAGGGTTGGAGCTTTTTAGAAAAAAACAAATATGATTGCATGTTATTGGACTATTGGTTGCCCGATGGAAATGCGACAGAATTATTATTAAAATTTAAGTCCTCTAATTTAGTTCTTCCTCCCATTGTGGTGATGACTGCTCAGGAAAATCAAGAGTTAGGTTTAAAGCTCGTGAAGTTGGGGATTCAAGATTACTTGTCAAAAGGGGAAGTGACTTCTAGTTCTTTAATGCGAAGCATATCCTATTCCATAGAAAGACACAAGTTGCGACAAGAGCTTGAAAAATCAAAGGAACATGAACATTACATGGCTTATTTTGATTCCCTTACTTCTCTTCCTAATCGACAGTCTTTTTTTACTCGATTAAAAAAAATGTTACATCAAGCAAGGAGAAGCCGTCAAAAATTAGCCGTGTTGTTTTTAGACCTAGATGGGTTTAAAAAAGTGAATGATGGAATGGGACATGCCGTAGGGGATCGATTGTTGCAAATGTTTGCGAATCGATTAGAGAAAAGTGTTCGTTCTTTTGATCTTGTCGCTAGGGTGGGAGGAGATGAGTTTACCATTGTATTGTCAGGAGTCTCTGAAAGTAATGAAGTGGCATTATTAGTTCAAGGAATTCAAGAGAAGTTAGAAGAAGAGTATGTGGTCAATCATTTTACTTATCATTTAACATGTAGTATAGGGATTAGCATGTACCCTATGGATGGAACTCATGTGAATGTGTTAGTTAAAAATGCTGATATCGCCATGTATCGAGCCAAAAACAAAGGGAAGCATACCTTTCAATTCTATGACAAAAAAATGGAAACTCTTGCTTTTGAGCGCTTGGCATTAGAAACGAGTGTAAGAAGAGCTTTGGATAACAAAGAGTTTACTGTATTTTATCAACCGCAGATATCCTTGTCCAAGGGGCGAATAAATGGAGTGGAAGCACTGATTCGCTGGAACCATCCTGAGTTGGGTTTGTTGGGCCCCGATAAATTTATTGGCTTGGCAGAAGAATCGGGTTTGATCATTCCTATGGGGGAGTTAATGATGCGAGAGTCCTGCCAACAGGTGAGGATATGGCAAGACCAATTAGGTTATCCTTTGTCTCTTTCTGTCAATTTATCCATGGTACAATTTAATGACCCTCATTTAATTCCTACTATTTTGAATATTGTAAAAGAGACCGATTTTCCTCCAGAATTATTAGGGTTAGAAATTACAGAATCATGTGCGGCAAGTGACTTTGAAAAAACCAAGTCGATTCTGGTGGAATTAAAAACCTATGGTTTTAAGGTCTTAATAGATGATTTTGGAACGGGGTATTCTTCTTTTGGATACTTAAATAGTTTGCCTGTTGATAAATTGAAAATTGATCATACTTTTATGCAACAAATCCCCAATGAAAATGGGAGCTCTGCCATTGTCTCTGCCATTTTAATGATGGCAGAAAAATTGGGGCTAGATGTGATTACAGAAGGAGTAGAAAATAAGGAACAATTGAATTTTGTGGAGTCATTTAATTGTGATGAAATTCAAGGGTACTATTTTAGTCGACCTGTTAAGGCCGAAGATGTGGAAGGTTACTTTAAAAGCTTCTCACTTCAAACTTGTGTCTAAAAAACTCTAATTTTTTAAAAGCCCCATTTTTTCCTTTGCATAGAGGATTCTCCGACAGGCATTGTTCACTAATTGAATGGCATGAGGGTCTTGTTTGAACGCTTGTTTAATCGCTTTCTGAATTAAGGGAATCTTTTGAGGGAAGGTGATCATGAGAACATCGTTCCCTGCTAAAAATGCTTGGGTCACTAATTGTATAAAAGCTTTATCGGGGTATTTAACAGGGTGTATTTTCTGTTGGGGGTATGCAAAACTTCTTAACGCGGTTCCCCATAGATCATCGGTCATCACCATAAGATGGGGATTGTTTTTTCTGGCAAGGCTAACCACTTGGGGAGAGAGAACCGCAGGGAGATCGCTTAAGTTTTTATAAAGTATACTCGACATCATCACGCCCTCTACTTTGGGGAAGCTTTGAGTAAAGGTTTCTATATTTTGAAGGATAAAGGAACTCTCTGCTTTACTGATAGAAATGGCTAAGTCACTATTTTCTACCGCATCATAGCCGGGAAAGTGTTTGGAAATACAGGCAATGTGAGCCTGATGAAATCCTTTAATAAAAGAATAAGCAGGGGGTAAAATGTCAGAGGCGTTGCGCCCAAATGAACGTTCCCATTCTTCTAAGAAAGTAGGCTGGCCTAAGTGGTTGAGATTAGGGTCTAAAACAGGGGCTAAATTCATGTTGATTGAGTATTTGTTTAATTCCATCCCTATTCTATAACTCAACTGGGTGATGGAGTCGTGATTCCATGTTTTTAAACTTTGAGCAGAGGGAACAGATTTCCATTGGGGGAGAGCTTGGAGTCGATTGATACGACCGCCTTCTTGATCGATACTCACAAAGAGTTTGATTTTAGAGAGTGTTTGAATCGAGTCAATTTGGTTTTTTAACCGATCTCCTTTTTTTAGCATATTAGACATGATGAGAACCCCACCAATGTGATGTTTTAAAAGAAAGGAAACAGGTGAGTGGTAGACTAAAATCATTTGTCCAATTTTCTCATCGAGAGTAAGGGTTTGCAAAAGAGAGTCGGCCTTTGCCGACCCTTGCAAAGGGCTAGACAAGAATAGGGTAAAAGAGAACAATGTAAAGAATATTTTGGGTGATAACATATTTTTGAGGGGCTAAAAGTGATAGAGGAACATCAATGAGATGGGTTCTTTGCCGGGGAGAAGAGCAT
>CAZLBO010000135.1:0-6572 GCA_964557725.1 uncultured Bifidobacteriales bacterium
ACGAATTAAATTTCGAGTTCCTTCTGCCTCTGTAGTAAAAAATATATCTGTAATAGCATCTGTTGCCAAGCGGTTGATCTCTTCTGGCATTTCTCTATCACCCGACCGCAAACCAGCTTCGACATGTACTAACTTAATATTTAACTTTTTGGTGACTAACCCTGCTGCAATCGTAGAGTTTACATCCCCTACAACCAATACATATTCAGGTTTTTCTTTAAGGCAAACTTTTTCAAACTTCATCATGATATGAGCCGTTTGTTCTGCATGGCTACCAGAACCTACTTCTAAATTATAGTTTGGTTGGGGAATCCCCAAATCAGTAAAAAAGGAATCCGACATTGCCTTGTCATAATGTTGCCCTGTATGCACTAACACATGCTTAAATGTTTTGTCTCGTTTAATTGCCCGAATAATCGGAGAAATTTTCATAAAATTGGGACGAGCCCCTGCAACAAGAATAATTTTTCTCATAATATTTAATCCTTTTTTTGTAATTTTCTGATTCTGGCTTTAAGAGCAACTGCATGTTCAATTACCATGTCTTTTCTATCAAGTTCTATTATACGGGGCAAATATAGAACCCTTGCTTCTATTATACAGGGCAAATATAGAATCACCCCTTATTTTCCTCGTAATTTGCATGATTTAGGGTTTTCACTTTTTCTTGCTCATTTTATACTTTAAACGCACTCTGCATTAGAATTTGCTCGGATCGGGAAATTCCAATTTTATTTGCCTCTCTTTTCCAGTTTTTTACCGATTGTAAAACGTCATTTATTATCTGATTCATTTGAGGGTTTGATAACTTAAAATATTCCCCTACTGATTTTGCTAATTCTAAATCTTGTGAATTATCATCCATAGTAATATTAAGAGCAAGTCCCTCTTTATCAACAGAGGGGTTAATATCATAAGCTGGAGACAATCTCCACCCTCCTTCTTTTATAAGGAATCCGTGATTTCGCAAATGATCATCAGTATTAGATACTTGGATATTAAAAACTATTCTTTTCCAAAGTTGATGTAGATCTTCTTTATTTTTTAATCCTGTAAATTGAATAAATTCTGCAATTTCCAAATAACTAGGTGTAGATGATTTTAATATTTCTTCCGTATTTCCTGTCATAGTCATTGCTGATGCGAAATGAATTCTTGCTCCATTTTCTCTATCAAATCTTTTGGAGAAAAATATATGATAGCGCCCCAATTTTTTAATTTTAGATTCAGGCATATCTATTCCTGCATCAATGGCCAATCTGTAACAAAGATACTCCCAAGCACCCTTATCAATTGTATCATTTTTGGAAGGAAATTTTGCAATCCAAGGGTGACCTGTTTCATCCAATACATTAGCTTTTGGTCTTGCACCACCTAACGATGACCCTGGAGCCATAAGAATGGAAAGCCATTTTTTAAGTTCTGAGTTATTTTCTGATTCCAGCACTTCTACTCCCCGTTGAAGCTCTCGAATAGAAGTCCAAGGAGGTGTGGGGTATTCTGGGGAATCGTCTAAAAATGGTCCATCATTACTCAATTTAAATCGTATCGCCCCCATTCTGCATTCATCGTAGACCCCCAATAAATAATCAAGATCATAAAGGTTTCGAATAGGCCTCTTCTCTTCTTGAGCCTGTAATATTTCTCTTTTTTTTAATAGAGTTCTCCCCCATGTATCGGGCATAGAATCTAAAAACATACCAAAATTAGACTTATTGTTGGGAAATTGTTTTCCGGAAAACAACGATATGTCTGGGTCTAAAATAAATTGTTCTTTTGAGTTCACCCATTCCGAATCATACTCAAAATTAAAAACCTTTTTACTTTTAATTTGTTGGGCTGTAAGAAGTCCCAATCTTTTAGGAACATCCATTCCTTTCCAATGCGCATAGACATAAAGTATTATGTTGGAAGTAGACATATTCACTTCTCCCCTAATAATTCAATGTCCTGAATTTTTCTTCCTAAAATATCATCCGCTGCAATTTTGAGAAAATCATCTTGTAGTCCCAAGACTTTTAGAACATTAAAACAAGCTCCTAAAGAAACCCCCGAACTTCCTTTTTCTAATAACGTCAAAGTACTGCGGTTGATCCCTGCTCTTTCTGAGACTTGAATTAAAGTGAGTCTTCTCCTTTTTCGAGCTAACTTTATATTTTCCCCTAGTTGGTCAAATATTCGTTGATGCTTCGGGAAGATAATTTGTTTAATTTTCATATATCAATCCTATTAACCCACCAATTATATATTATTTGATGGATTAATACAACATTATGATCATTTTTAATTTGCATGATTCTGGCTTTAAGAGCAACTGCATGTTCTATACGCCTATCTGTTTCGATAAAACACCTAGCATTTTGTTGGCCAACATTTTTCTTTGATAATTATCTGTAACATAGGGGCGCCCCCCCTTAAAATCAGAAGGTGACTTTTGAATTTGATTCACACATTCAATCAAGGACTCAGCAGAGTCTGGTTCCATGGCTACCCCTGCCCTGCCTTCTACCACAATACTCCTACTTTCACCTTTAACACCCATGATAATAGGTTTATTAAGTGCCATGCATTCAAATATTTTTGAAGGGATAACAGTGCTAAAGAGGGCTGTACCTTTTAAGTGAACCAAACAAGCATCCACTTCAGATAAGATAATAGGCATGTCTTCTTTTACCAGTCTGCCCGTAAAGAGTACATTGTCCAAATTCATTTCCCGAGCTCTACTTTCTAAATTATTTTTATGTGCTCCAGAACCCACTAGCCAAAATTGCACTTGAGTGTTACCCGATTCCTTTAAAATTTGAGCGGCCTGTAAAACGACTTCAAGGCCATGTGCCATACCTAAAGTCCCTATATAGGCACATACCCATTTATTTTCTGCATTAAACTGAGTTCTAAATTTATGAGATTCATTTAAGGCAAACTTATCCAAGTCAACCCCATTAATCACCACACTTATTTTCTCTGCCGAAACACCCTTTTCAACTATTTTACCTTTGTAACCTTCTCCCACTGTAATAATATGCTTAGCAGCATTATACATCCTTATTTCAAGCTTTTCTAAAATCGTAATTAAAACAGATTTTTTCATCGCCCCTACAGTGAGAATGGACTCTGGCCAAATATCCCTGATTTCTAAAACAAAAGTTTTCCTTTTTAAATAACTACTAATGACCCCTGCCCAACCGCAGAAAAATTGAGGCGAGGTGGCCACTATCACATCCACCTTTTTGATAAACAATGAGGCAAAAACAGCTGTAAGCATATAACTTAAAAAGTTAGCTATTCTCAATATAAAGCCTTTATTCGGAGCCATAAAACTCCACACCCTATATACATTAACCCCTTTGTAATTTTCACGACTAAACAAAGTATTGCGGTACCCCTCATACACCTTACCCTCTGGTGCATTGGGAGCACAAGTAATGACTGTTACCTTATGCCCTTGAGCGACCCACTCAACAGCATGTTCTGATGTTCGGGAGGCTGGTGCATTTACCTCTGGGGGAAAGTAATGAGAAAAGAATAATATATGCATGTTTAATTCCAAGTAAAAAGAGTTTGAAGAGTCTGCTCAGGTTTTAGCTTTGCTCTCCCCACAATAACTTTTGTTTCCTCACTTTTTCCAAATTCTGGATGATAAGTTGTGTCTCTCATTTCTGAGGTTAATTTTGAGTCTAAGGTAAAAACACCTAATTCTTTTTTTTGATAGCTCAATGTATACTTATTGTTCTCTGGCATTTTTTCAACAACAATTAAAGGATGAAGATGAAAGCGACATTCAATCTCACCTTTTCGATTCCCTCTTACTGTATCTTTTATTTCCATCGCCCCATTTTTAAAGCTCCATTGTCTTTCATGATTCCCTAAGTCATATATTGTTTGATAACCATCGTGAGTGGCAGTCACTACAATTTCTTCCTTTTTTTCTTCTACCTTTCGTCCCACTACTTTTGCACGCCGCGCCACTCTAAACCCTCCCCAGACTTCGGAAGAGTTATGCTGATTCAACAACAAACAATTATGAGCAGAACTCCCTCTTTGTCTCTCTCTTTCTGCACCTGTTCCATACTGAGAGGTTCCTGAGTTTACAAATACTCTTTGTTTCCCTATTGATAATTCAAAAGAAAGGGTATCGGCATGCGCATGACCAGGTATATAATCAGGGCCTACAATGGCTGCATCTATTATAACCGAAACTTCTTCTTGGTTGACTCGGATATACCCCGATTCCTTTAAGTCTTTACACCTGTACTTTGTGTCTTTAATCGAGTGCCCTAATTTACAGGCAAAGCCTTTAAGCATTTTATAAGTGGGTGCAATATTAAAGGCGGCATCATTAAAAAAGGAAATTTTTCCATCGGGATGTGTCATAGCCTCTAACCAAGTAAACATGGAAAGAATTATTTGAGGCAAGCTTTCAAAAAAAACTTTTGGCGTACCTTTTATCTCTTTACTTTTGCAGGCCAAAAATAAACTGTTGAGATCCAATAAATCTTCTAATAAGGTGCTATGGTACATTGGGCTTAATTCAAAGTTACCTCCATCAGCAAGTACTTGTTCTGCTAATTCTTTTTGATAAAGCTCTACCCCAAACGCCAACCATTTATCCCCTTGCTCTCCTCCAAAATTAAGGCCTGCAAAAACGAGTGCTTTGGCATTAGCCAAAAGGTGATTGCCCAATAAATGATATTCTAAATTTTGTATCAGGTAATTGATTTGACTCGCTAAACTTTCCCTTATTTTTGATTCAATTTCTGTATTCTTATGGAGATACTTAATCCAATTCACAATCCGCAGAGAAGAAGGATAAGCCTCCCAACCATTTCCATAGCCTATGGGGTTTTCCTCTATCCAGCGCGTGATCAAATTTTTATGACGCTCCTTCTTTTCTTCCCAACTTTCAGAATTGAGATCATCAAAATAATGAAGATTATAAAGCCAGAGTTTTTCAATTTGTGCATCATTCCAAACATTAGAAGTAAGGACATGAGTTTCCCCTAAAAAACACGCTTCGTTCTTATTGTTAAGACACTCTCCTTTAAATAAAAATACAGGGTTAGAACCAAAGCTCCTTTGTTGAGGCGGATAGGCAACATTACTTATTTTGGGACGGATAATTTTTCGTTTAAAACGCGTATAGATCTGTATGGGCTTTAAATACTTAACCGTATGATAAAGGCGAATTGCCTTTTGGAATTTAGTAAGTGATTGAGTCATTGCTTCTTTTTATTGATAATTTCACGAGAGTATTCATTCCTCAAATAATTCATTTGCTCTGATAATTGTCCAAAAATAGTCCATTCTTTTTAGTTCTTTAGTAGGAGCACTCAGCGTTATAAGCACTTTTTGAATTGTTTTACCTGGGAACTCTTGTTTTAAAAAAAATTCTTTTTTTCCAACGGCTTCAATAACATCGATTCCAATTGGATTGAGAGAGTATTTCATCTCACAAAGGGTAATCACATTGTCTTTGCGTTGGAAAGCCAAATCGATTTGCACACCCTTTTTACTTTTTTCGGGTTTTTTAAAGTATGGGCCAACAGAATATTCAATACCTGAAAACCCCAATAGACTGGCAATTTTCTGTGTATGAAGCATACATACATTTTCAAAACTTCGACCCAACCAAGCTAAGTATTTTGGCGACTGTGTAATATTTTTGAATAAATGCGCAGAGGTTTCTTCTTTAATCCGCTTAAGGTTTGGATGAATAAAAGAAAAGTAAAAACGCAAAAACCCATCGGTTAACATGTATTTAATTAATTTGCTATTCATTGATTTATTTAAGGGTGTGAACGAATTAATAAAACCTGCTTCTTCTAGGTCATATAAAATATCACTAAATCTACCGCCTGCTTTTTCTTTAGTTATTTCAATTAACTGTGAACGAAATAACCCATAAGGTCGACTTGCGAGAGCCTCTATGATATTTTTATATACCGCATTTTTACCAAAATGGCTCACAAATATTTTTTGATATTCACTCACCCATGGGCTTACAGTTTGAAAGGCAAGTTTTTCCAATGATAATCTGACCGAATCTGATTCCGTTAGTTGTTGTATATAAAGAGGTACGCCAGAACTAATACACTGTGCTTCGATTATTTCATTATCCCCCCTTTTATCAAGCAATAATTTTGTCTCGGATAATCTAAAGGCTTTCATGTGAATCGTGCAATCAATCCTACCAAAAAATGCTTTTGACTTAATCACTTTTTTTATCATAAACGATGCTATGGAACCACACAAAATGAGCGGAGCACCACTAATTTCTCTTAGATATTGATCACTTATAGTTTTCAATTCTGACACTAATTCACTTCGATAATTTGCCATCCACTGAAACTCATCAATAATTATAGGCCGAGGATTTTTCCTTAGTTCAGTAACAAGCTCCAATAAAATTTCTTTCCAAGAAGAGGGTTGTGACCGACGATAACTAGTGCCTGATTGAAAATCAAGCTGATCTTGGAAATTTTTTATCTGTTTTTTTGTTGATTGCCCTTCAATGCCTTCAAAATTTAATACCGAAATATCTTTCACACACTGCCTGATAAGTTCACTTTTAC
>CAZLBO010000136.1:0-6568 GCA_964557725.1 uncultured Bifidobacteriales bacterium
AGGACCTTTTTCCCCTCATTGAGGTTGCGAACCCATCCTTCAAAAGAAGTGTATCCCCCTGCAGAAAAATCCAATACTTCTTTTCGTAACTCTTCTACTTCTAATGGCTTCGAATCCATGCTGAAAAACATTTTACTCATTCCTAACCTCCCGATACAGGAGTCATAAAAACCAACTGATCGCCCGATTTAATAGACGACTCCCAATTTCCAAACTCATCGTTAATTGCCACTGTAATAAGAGGCTCTTCTAATCCAAATTTATACTGCTCATTTAACTGACGATAAATGCCTCGCAAGTCCGATGCTTCCGTTTCAAGTACCTCTGATTCTTTGCCTGCTTTTTCTCTTAAAATAGAGTAATAACAGATTTTATATGTTTTTTTATTCATTTTTTACCTTACATTTTTCCCCAACTAAAAAAAGTTCCTTTTTGCTCTTCTTCAGTAAATTGCTCAGGCTTTAACTCAATAAAACCATCGCTCAAAGCTAAGGAAATCAAATCTCCTGATCCATTAGATTGAACAAGCCGAGCCTCTAACTGTTTTGTTTCCTTTTGTACTTCTAGCTTAACAGGTAAGTAGTGGGTTAATTCCTTTTTGGGATGAACTGATTTTTGAAGTTTTATTTTAAATGAAAATTCATCTATTAGACCAAGGCTTTTTTTGATACTGGGAACCACATACCGATAAAAGCAAATAAGAGAGGCTACGGGGTTTCCTGGTAAACCAAATACCAATATTTTTGAAGTATTATTTAAAGGCTCTTTCACCCCAAACCAAAGGGGTTTTCCTGGTTTTTGTTTGACTCGATGAAACTTTTTTTCAACGCCTTGCTGTTCTAATAACTCGGGAATGTAATCAAACTTTCCCTTTGAAACACCACCTGTCAATATTAAAATTTCACATTGTGTTAATGATTTTTTAATTTCACGAGAAAGAAGTGCTTCATCGTCTTTAACTTTTTTATGCTCCACAATGCCCAAATCCAAACTTTGCACAGCAGCAGCTAAAGAGTGAGAGTTAGAAACTCTTATTTGATACTCTTTCGGTAACTCCGAGACTCCTACCAATTCATCGCCTGTAGAGATAATGTGAATACGTGGCTTTACAGATACTTTTAAATTTACTTTTCCGATAGAAGCAGCCACGGCTACATGAGGGCTCAAAATAAGCTGACCCGATTGAAGAATGACATCACCCTTTTTCTGGTCCACTCCTTGTCGATGAATATTCATCCAAGGCACCACTTTTACATCTGAATGTATAGTGGCACGATTATCCTTGATATCGATTCGCTCATAAGGAACCACCGCATCACAACCTTGTGATAACATAGCCCCTGTCATAATTTCCAAACAATGGGTATCCGCAGAGAGTAGCAAAGGTTCTGCCCCAGAGGCCTGAATTCCTTCAATGGGAAATTCTCTTATCCCTCGTTCCCAAGCACGAGAATCGAGGGCAATGCCATCCATTGCCACTCTATCAAAAGGAGGAAAGTCTCTATCGGCTACTAAGTCTTCTCGCAAAACTTCTTGAAAAGAAGAATCTAACTCTAACGCCACCAAAGGAGACTCTGGGGTGTTTTTTAAAATACTATTTAATGCTTCTTCTGTTGATATCATCTTGTTCCTTTCCAAATTCGGGAGATAAAGCTGTTTCCCACTTTACCCTGTCGCCCCGCTTCCATGACTGTGTTTTAGGAAAACGGGATTCGGAACTGTTAATTTTATTTTCTTTTTTCTAGTTCCTCATTGATCCATGAATACACTGCAACAGAAGTAGGCAAACCTAATGTCCCTGCAGTGAGTGCAACAATCTGTTCCATTTCCTCTTTGGTCACACCCTTTGCCAGCGCCTTGCGAACCGCTGCATGCACTGAGCCCTCTTTCATCGCTCCAATAGCAATTCCCAACTTAATGAGCCTTGCCGTTTTTTCATCCAAAGGGCCTTCATTGCCTTCTTCACCTAAAAGTTCCCATGCTTTACCTAGCTTAGGAAAGCGTTGTACAAATTTTGAAAAAGCCTTGGGAGGCTTAGGTAATTGACTCATAACTTCCTTTATTTACTTACTAATTTAATGAAAAAACCTTTTATTTAAAAGACCCAAAGGGTTCAAAAGTCCTTGCTGGTTTTCTTTCATCTAATAAGAGCGATAAATAGGCCAATGGTTTTTTTATCCAATTTATCAGTAAATGGGCATGAAAATAGTTTAAATCATGCTTTATTTGACTTGTGTGAGTATTTAGACAGTTTGGGTTTGATCTTTTGACAAATACTTTGTCAAATTGCTGTTTTTTTTTAAGATGATTTGTCCCTGTCCCCATTTGGTGCCAGGGACAGCTGGTGCCAGGGACGCACGGTGCCAGGGACAAAAGGGATGAAAACAACGAAAAAATTCGTTAACCCATGGCTTAAAAGTATTTTTTTGTGACGAAGAGGGAAATGCAGAAGGGTTTAGCCTTCTGCGAAAATCTTAGGTGGTTTTATGGCAGTTGCGTCGAACCCATTAAGTAGCGGTCACACTCACGTGCAGCCCCTCGCCCCTCATTGATAGCCCAAACTACGAGACTCTGTCCTCTACGAACATCTCCTGCAGCAAAAACACCTTCCACACTTGTTTGATATTTTTCAAACTCGGCTTTAATGTTAGAACGACCATCTTGATCCAAGCCAAGCTTTTTAATGAGCTCTTCTTCAGGGCCTAAAAAACCCATCGCTAACAAAACTAATTGGGCAGGGTAAACTTTTTCTGATCCAGCGACTTCTTTCGGCACAAAACGCCCTTTTTCATCTTTCGCCCATTCAATATTTACAGTATGAACTTCCTTCAACTGTCCTTTGTCATCCCCTACCATCTTTTTAGTCATGGTTAAATATGTTCTCGGATCAGAACCGTATTTTGCTTTCGCTTCTTCTTGCCCATAATCCATGCCGTAAACCTTTGGCCATTCAGGCCAGGGGTTATTTTCTGCACGCTTTTCGGGAGAAATAGGCATAATTTCAAGTTGAGTCACAGAGCGACAGCCATGTCTTAGGGAAGTCCCCACACAATCTGTTCCCGTATCTCCTCCACCAATTACAAGTACATCTAAATCTTTTGCATTAATAAAGCTTCCATCTTTATGTTTGCTGTCTAGTAAACTTTTGGTATTCTTATGTAAAAATTCCATTGCAAAGTAAACGCCTTTTAAGTCACGTCCTTCAATAGGAAGATCCCTTGGCTTGGTTGCTCCACAACATAATACGACTCCATCAAAGTCTTTTTGAAGTTTTTCAGAAGGGAAATCTACACCTACATTGGTATTGGTTTTAAATTCAATACCTTCCGCAGTTAAAACATCGACGCGCCGTTGCACCACACTCTTGTCTAACTTCATATTAGGAATGCCATACATCAACAAACCACCAATGCGATCTGCACGCTCAAACACAGTCACTAAGTGTCCAGCTTTATTCAATTGAGCAGCACAAGCCAACCCAGCAGGCCCAGAGCCTACAACAGCTACCTTTTTGCCCGTACGTTTTTGAGGAGGCATGGGTTTAACCCAATCTTCACCAAAAGCTTTATCAATAATGGAGACTTCCATGTTTTTAATTGTTACCGCAGGTTCGTTAATTCCTAAACAACAAGAGCCTTCGCAAGGTGCAGGACAAACACGGCCTGTAAACTCAGGAAAGTTATTCGTTTTATGTAAACGACCTAATGCCTCTTGCCATTGGCCATTATAAACCAAGTCATTCCATTCGGGAATTAAGTTACCCAAGGGGCAACCCGATGCCATTCCACTCACCATCTCACCTGTATGGCAAAAAGGAATTCCACAATCCATACAACGAGAAGCTTGTTTTTGAACTTTCTCCTTAGGCATAGACTCATGGAACTCGTTCCAATCTTTAATTCTCTCAACAGGAGAGCGATCCGCAGGGAGCTCTCTTGCTATTTCCATAAAACCGATAGGATTACCCATTAAGTTCTACTTCCTTTCCTAAAATTACGCATTTGCTAAACTCTCATGAAACGTGGCTAAAACAGCCTCATCCCCTTTAAGTCCCATTGATGCTATTTTCTTTTCTGCTTCTAAAACTCGTTTAAAATCTTTAGGCAGTACTTTAATAAATTTCTCTGATTCTTTAGACCAATTCTCAAGAATATTTCGCGCCACAGAACTATCCGTGTAATCCATATGCTGTGCTATTTTCTTTTTTACTTCAATAATCTCAGCTTCATTATCTAGTGGAATTAATTCAACCATTTCTTGATTACATTTAGAGGCAAAGTCTCCCTTTATATCATAAACGTAAGCTATCCCACCCGACATGCCTGCCGCAAAGTTTCTTCCTGTCGCTCCAATAACAATCACGCGTCCGCCTGTCATGTATTCGCAACCATGATCACCTACACCCTCGACAATGGCACTTGCACCACTATTTCGAACACAAAAGCGTTCTCCTGCAATGCCTCTAAAATAGGCTTCACCTGAAGTTGCACCATAAAGAGCCACATTTCCCAAAAGAACATTTTCTTCAGGAACAAGGGTAGATTCTAATTCTGGTCTAATGATTATTTTACCACCCGATAAGCCTTTGCCAACATAATCATTGGCATCTCCAAAAAGTGAGAGCGTCATTCCTTTGGGGATAAATGCGCCAAAGCTTTGGCCAGCAGAACCTTTGAACCTTAATTTAATGGTATCTTCAGGAAGCCCTTCTGCACCATATTTTTTTGAAATTTTGCTTCCTGTAATTGTTCCTACTACTCTATCTGTATTTTTAATATGAAGAGAAGCTTCTACTTTTTTGCCTTCTTGAATAGCTGGTTCACAAAGTTCAACAATTTTAGTCATGTCTAAGGTTTTCTCTAAACTGTGGTTCTGCTTTTCTGTGCAATAAATTCCCACATCTTCCCCTACATCTGGTTGATGGAGGAGCTTAGATAAATCAACGCCTTTCGCCTTCCAGTGATCAATAGCCTTAATGGATTCTAACTTATCTACTCGACCAATCACTTCATTCATATTTCTGAAGCCTAACTTGGCCATCAATTCTCTCATTTCCTCGGCAATAAACTTCATATAATTTACGACGGAGGCAGGGTCTCCCTTAAACTTCTTTCGAAGTTCAGGATTTTGAGTGGCAATACCTACTGGACAAGTCCCTAAATGACACTTTCTCATCATAATACAACCCAAAGCAACCAAAGGAGAGGTTGCAAAGCCATACTCTTCTGCACCTAATAATGCAGCAATAATTACATCTCGACCCGTTCTTAATTGGCCATCTGTTTCTACAACTATACGACTACGCAAGTTATTCATAATAAGCGTCTGATGAGTTTCTGCTAAGCCCAACTCCCAAGGTAAACCAGTATTGTAAACACTGGTTAAAGGAGAAGCGCCTGTGCCTCCATCATAACCACTTATTAATACCACGTCTGCATGCCCTTTTGCCACACCAGCAGCAATGGTTCCTACTCCTACTTCTGAAACCAATTTTACATTGATTCTCGCATCGGGGTTTGCATTTTTAAGATCATAAATCAATTCAGATAAATCTTCAATTGAGTAAATGTCATGATGTGGAGGAGGAGAAATTAATTCTACACCAGGGGTCGATCCTCTTACTTTACCTATCCAAGGATATACCTTTTTACCAGGTAATTGTCCGCCTTCGCCTGGTTTTGCTCCCTGTGCCATTTTAATTTGAATCTCATCACTATTCACTAAATAATGACTTGTCACTCCAAAACGACCTGAGGCGACTTGTTTAATGGCACTTCTTCTCAAGTCCCCATTCTCATCTGCTGTAAATCGTCGAGGGTCTTCTCCACCTTCGCCTGTATTGCTTCGTCCACCTAATCGGTTCATCGCTATCGCTAAGGATTCATGTGACTCTGCACTAATTGAACCATAAGACATCGCACCTGTTTTAAAGCGTTTGACAATGGAGTCCACCGATTCAACTTCCTCAATAGGGATAGAGGTTTTAGGAAATTTAAATTCCAATAAGCCTCTTAAAGTTGAAAGGTTTTTATTTCGATCATTAATGGTTTCCGCAAATTCTTGATACAAACTATATTCACCTGTGGTACAGGCTTTTTGTAGTTTATGGATGGTTTCGGGATTAAAAAGATGGAATTCACCTTCTTTTCGCCAATGAAGCTTTCCTCCCACATCTAAGGTATCTTGGCCATCAATCTGCTTAAAGGCGTGTGTATGACGAGATAAAGTTCCTTCTGCAATGACTCTAATTCCTACTCCTTCAATTCTTGAAGCGGTTCCTGTAAAGTACTTTTGAATAAGTGCTTCTTTAAGACCAAGTGCCTCAAAAATTTGTGCCCCGCAATAACTGGCAATTGTAGAAATTCCCATTTTACTTAAGACTTTTGTAATCCCTTTATAAGAAGCCTTGATGTAATTAGCTTCTGCTTGTGCTAAAGCAATCCCAGATAACTGATTTGCTTTTACCATTTCGTTTAGTGTATCTAAGGCTAAATAGGGGTTAATTCCCCCTGCACCATAGCCTAATAGTAGGCAAAAATGGTGAACTTCGCGCGCTTCTCCAGATTCA
>CAZLBO010000137.1:0-4418 GCA_964557725.1 uncultured Bifidobacteriales bacterium
GCCATTGGATCACTTTTCTGGTTTTCACCAGAATACTAAAGACAATTAGCACTCCCCAAAATATATTGGAAGTGTTAGAAAATAGGCCTAAATAGGAATTCCGTTTGCTAATTGATTAATTAAGTGCTATAATTAGTACTATATAAAGGTCTAAATAAGGAGCTATTTATGAGGCAAATTTTAACAAGTTGCTCTGCCAGTATTTCAGAATTAAAAAAGAACCCAACGGCACTCCTTCATGAAGCCGAGGGGGCACCTATTGCAATTCTCAATCACAATATTCCAACTGCATACTTAATACCTGCAGAAACTTATGAATGGATCATGGACAAAATAGAAGACGCTGAACTAGGGCAAATGGTAAAAGACCGAGCTCACGAAAAAGCAAAGGCAATTGAAGTTAACTTAGATGAGTTATAATTTAAAATTTTATCTAAGTGCGCTAAAAGAGTGGAAAAAACTTGCCCCACCCATACGAGAACAATTTAAAAAGAAATTAAAAGAGCGATTAGTAGCCCCCCACAATTCTGCAAATCAATTACGCGGATTCAAAAATATATATAAAATAAAATTACGATCTGTTGAGTATAGGTTGGTATATGAAGTTGAAGACCAAGAGATTGTAGTGTACGTAATTGCTGTGGGGAGGCGAGATAAAGGGATGATATATGCCAAAGTTGAGGACAGAAAAAAGGCATAGCACAAACTTTTACCCAACAAAAAAGCCGAGTAAAAACTCGGCTTTTAGCGTCAAAATTTAGTTCTTCTTATTCCTCTAAGAAGTCCAAGTAATTAACAGCATTCTCATTTTGAACCTTGTACTTAGCAACATCACCAAACCATGTGTTGTATTCCATCCATTTAGATTTCGCTGTTCTTTTGTAAAAAATCTTTCTATCAGTATTCTTGGATAACTTAAACATACGTGTCCAAGTTAAGGCAGAAAAATAACGAGTGCGTTGCATCACGTCATCAAACTGTTCTGGTGGTATTTTATTTTGGTCACGAACCACATTTCTAAAGCTACGAGTAGCTTTACCAAACTGTCGCATCTCCATGTAGCAAATACCAATATTCATATTAACATGTGGGTAGTATTTCTCATACTTTAAAACCGTTTGATAAGAGGTAATCGCTACTTTTAAGCTACCCAATTGTTGTGCCGCTAAGCCACGGTATAAATTGGCTTTTACATAAGCTTCTCTCTCAGGGTTTCCCTTTTGGCGACTAGTAGGCTTTGGTACTCTTAGAAAGATCTTAGCTGCTTTTTCAAATTCAGCCGCTCGGTAAGCTTTTAGACCTTCATCTAAAGCACTAGAGCTAGACGATTTAGGTGTTACTTTAGATGTCTTTGGCTTAACCGCTTTAGGTTGAACCATCGCTACTTTTGCTTCTTCACTCACAACCACTTTTTCAGGTGCCTTCATGTCTTCCGCTTGAAAAACCTTTTTAGGTTTTTCTTTCTTGACCACTGGAGCAGGAATTACCTTTTTGGGTTCTTCTTTCTTAGCCACTACTGGAGTAGGAATTACCTTTTTTGGCACAAGACTTTTTAGTGCACTTTTTTTAGCTTCTACTTTAGCCTTAACCTCTTTCTTTTTCGCTTCCACTGGTTTTTTTACAACCTTGATAGGCTTTGCAGGAACCACAGGCTTTGCAACAGGTTTAGGAACAACAGCTTTTGGAGTAACCTTTTTGGCGACAACGGGTGTTGCTCCTGGAGTAAGGTTTAAAACAAAAGTGGCTTTAGTTTTGAATTTTTTCGAACCATGACTATAAGTAATATTAGCTGTATAAGTACATTTTGATAATTTTACTCCAGCAACATTGCCGGCTTTAATGACATAATCAAAATCACCATTTCCGCGACGAGGCATGGGGTATTTCAACTCTATATTTGCTAAAAGAGCTTTCGAATCTTTTTTCCCCTTTGATTTATCCTCTTTACAAGTTCTTCGGCTTGGCGAATCTGCTATCACAGCACTTTTAACAAACCAATATTCTTTATGAGACTTAACAAGAGCTGTTGATTTCCATTCAGCAGAACTTCCACTCTTAGATACTGTAGCAGGTTGAACAACCACTGAAGCCTTATTTGCCGCCATAGTGGGAATTGCCATAAATAATGCAACTGCACCCAAAGACATTGAAACCTTAAAACGATGGATTTTCAATTTCACTCCAAACTCCTCAATTAAATGACATAAAAGAACTGTGAAATCAGCTCATTTTCATAGCGCTTAAATTTAGGAATATTATAGCCTAGTGAGGAGGTACTTTTCCCAAATATCACTATTTTGTGTAGATTTTGTCTCTCTCGCCCCTATTTCCCAATAAATAGAGGTACTTTCAGCTCAACTTCAGTTTTCTGAGGTTAACTGCTGTTTGAGTTGATCGGCTGCTTCTTTGCCCCCTCGAATGCAATTTTCAATTCCTGTGCCAGAAAAACCATTACCTGCTAATCTAAGGTTGGGAAATAAACCGTTCACTAAGCTTTTAAAATCGGCGCTACTTTGTAGATGCTTAGGCCTAAATTGTGGTAATGCTTGTGGGATTCGGTGACAATGGAAAAAATGCCATTGAACATTTCCCTTAAAAAAGGGGTTTAATTCTGTACGAATGCATTGCTTAATTTTTTCATCAGACCATGCACAAATATTTGGATGGCGACTCCCCCCTATCTGAACACTCCATAAGATTAAATCACCATGATTTTGTTCGGGAAACATCCATGAAGAATAAAACCCATTCAGCAAATAATTGCTTTCTGAAAAGGGGACTAAAAATCCAAAACCTTTTTTGATGGACTCTAAGTCTTTAGGTTTAAAGCCTAAAGTGACAACAACTAAAGGAACATACTCGATGCTAAATGGATTTTTAATTTCATCAGAAAGGTTCGGAATAAGCTTCATAAGATTAGGAACAGGTAAACAAGAAATTACTCCCGCATAAACGGAAGCCCCTTGATCCGTTGTTAATTCAATTTCAGATGATTCAATATTTTGAGTTTGACGAAGACTCTGGACTTTTACAGAAGTCTTCAAAAGAACCCCTCTGTTTTTCAACTCGCTTTTAAGCCCCTCTACTAATTCAAAGGTTCCGGTTTTAAAGCTTCCATAAAGAGGAGCTGGTACTTTTCCTTTTTTAAAATAGTCAATGAGACTTCCCAACAGATAACTTCTATACTTTGTAACCTTTTGATAGTGAGAAAATGAGGTTGTTTGAATACTTGTATGGCTAGGGTCTCCCCCATGGATGCCAGAAACTAAACTCCCTAGTACCATGTTTGTGTACTCTTCTCCAAAGCGGCGTACTCCAAAGTCTAATACAGACTCATCAAACCGGTGGACAGGGGAACACGTGTCTTTTAATAATTGAATCTTTCCTTTAAGGGATAAAAGTGGGCTTGTCAGTGAACTCAAAAAATTAGTGGGGACAGGATGTAAATGGTTATTTTTTACAATAAAGTTTTTTTGTGCAATTTCACTTGAATAAAGAACCTCTCTCCACAGACCCGTTACATGTAAGAGTTCACGAGTAAATTTTTTTTCAGGAAAGAGTATCTTAGGCCCTAGCTCTACTAATAAGCCATCGATTTCTATTCTTTTTATTTTACCACCTAGTGTGGACTCGCTTTCTAAAAGTTCAATTTCATATCCCTCAAAAAATCGAGAAGCCCAATAGGCACTTGCTTTCACGGCACGTCGACCACCGAGAATGGCTATTTTTTTATGAGGAGGTTGTTTCATTGATGTTACTAGTTATTCTGTTTATGTTTAAAAATAAAAAAGTAAAAAAGTGAAACTAGTTTACTTGGTATAAATTGAAATATTAAGATAAAAGGCTTTTTAAAAGAAAGCACACTTTTTACTAGAAACGTTTTCTGGTTTCATGGTACAATAAACACATGAGTTGTTTAAAATGTCCCAAAGGATTGCTATCCATGATTACCTCTAATTTAGGTAAATGTTATAGTTGCATGGTAAGTTCTTTTTTTCTGACATTTTTTGCTTGGTTGGGGATTTGGGTGATCAATCAATTTGGGTTTTCACCTATAATAAAAATCATTTTCCTTTTTGCTGGGGTCAGCTTTACTTTACTTTCGGGTTTACACTTTATCTATTGGTCTAACCGAATGTTTTTCCAAAAGTCTACACAAAGTACAGCTTCTTAGTTGTTCCCTCCCCTATGATTTAGTAAAATTAAGAGTTCCATTAACAGGAGCCATTTAGCCTTTGCAAAAGCTCAAAATATTAACACTCTTTTTTCTAGTGGTTTTTTCTGCTTGCGAAGAGAAAAAGAGTGCCCCTATTCCTTCCATTCCTCCTATCACTCCTTTAAGTTCGCGTTTTAGCCCCGATTCTCAAAAGTATGCCTTTGTCATTCCCAACTTAAAACCCGTTGCAGGGGTTGGAGGA
>CAZLBO010000137.1:4428-6537 GCA_964557725.1 uncultured Bifidobacteriales bacterium
GCTTCTATAAAAGTAGGGGATAAACTTTTGGGTAGAGTAATTAATACTTTAGGAGAACCAATTGATGGAAAAGAACCTTTAAATGGAGATCTTTTTGAAATGCCTTTAGAAAGGAAAGCCCCTGGAGTTATTTATCGCCAGCCAGTAAATGAACCCATTCAAACAGGAATAAAAGCCATTGATTGTGCGAAGTGTCACCAAAGTATTTACAACCAGTGGAAAAGCTCTACTCACGCTCATGGGGTTAAGGATATTCAATTTTCTGCTGAATTAGCCAAAGAGGGTTCCCCTAAATGGCTTTGTCTCAATTGTCACATTCCTGTTCAGAATCAAAGGAGAGAAGTGGTTTTAGGGCTTTTAAATAACGATGTCTTAACTCCTGCGACCCAGCCTAACCCACATTTTGATGAAGAATATCAGAAAGAAGGCATTTCCTGTGCCACTTGTCATATCCGAAAAAACAAAAAAACAGGAGAGAGTTACATCATTGGGCCAAATGGTAACCTTGATGCCCCCCACCCTGTGGTTCACAACAAAAAAGCCTTGAGAAACATTTGTAATCGTTGCCATCAGCCTGCAGGAGAGCCTTTAACAAAAAACTTACTGTGTTGGTTCCAAACTCAGGATGAAATGGAAGAGTGGAATAAAAACCAGAAACAGTCTAAAGATTGTGTGGACTGTCACATGCCAGAAAAAAAGGGGCATTTAGCCGATGCATTTAGGCACCTTCCTAAACGGGATCTGAATCAACATTTTTGGGAGGGAGCAGGAGTTCCTAAGTGGTACGGGTTATACGATAGTCTTTTGAGTCGAGGTTTTCGATCAGGGTTAGAAATTACTTATCAACTTAAAAAAAAGCGTCGTCCACAAAGCATGGGTTATGAAGTCACAATAGGAATGACTAATGCACACGCTGGCCATTATTTACCTACAGGGGATCCAGAACGTTTTATTCTTTTTAAGGTACAGTGGTTGGACCAACAGAAAAAAATAATTAAAACAGACCAACTGCGAATTGGGCAGACTTGGCAATGGAACCCTGCTAAAAAAATAGCTGATAATCGTTTAAAACCACAAGAAACTCGTTTTTGGAAGGTGAATGAGAGGGATTCATTATCTAAACAAGTTAATCATCAAAAGAGAACTCCTAAATGGGTAAATATTGAAGCCCTTAATGTGAGATTATCGGGAAAGGTGGCAGCACACATGCAACATACAAAGAATATTGATTCAGGGCTTTTACCCAATGGGCAACAGTTGGTTGTAAATATTAAAGAAAACTACCCTTTAGCCACTTATATCTACAAGAATACAATTAATCTGAAATCAGGAAAAGGGCTTCTTTTTTCTCCTTCTCAGTTGATTCAAAAAAGTAAAAAAGAAAAGGGAAAGGATTTAAAGCAACGTGGTTATTAGGAATAACTGTTTTATAAAGTGTTTATTTTCTAAATTGACTTTGTCATTCAAAAAGCAGATAAGATGAGAACTCTCAAAGAAAAATATATTAATGTATTCACAGATTTTGGATTTAAAAAACTGTTTGGTTCCGAACTTAATAAAGCCTTATTAATTGACTTTCTCAATGAGCTTCTAGATAAAGAAGCGGGTAAAATTAAACAACTTACTTTTTTATCAACGGAACAGTTAGGAAGAACATCTATTGATAGAAAAGCTATTTATGATATCTACTGTGAAAATGAAAAAGGCGAAAAATTTATCGTTGAGCTTCAAAAAGCAAAACAAAATTACTTTAAAGATAGAAGCATCTACTACTCTACTTTTCCCATTCAGCAACAAGCAGAAAAAGGAAACTGGAACTTTGAGCTTAAAGCAATCTATACCATTGGAATATTAGATTTTATTTTTGATGAGGATAAAGATAATAAAAATGTTGTTTATCGAAAAGTAAAGTTAATGGATGTCAATTCAAAAAAAGTTTTTTACGATAAACTTACCTACATCTATTTAGAAATGCCCAAGTTTGATAAAGCAGAGGATGAATTAGAAACTCATTTTGAAAAATGGCTTTACATCTTAAAAAACTTACATAAACTAACTGACCGTCCTCAAAAGCTACAAGAACGGGTTTTTAAGCAACTTTTTGAACAA
>CAZLBO010000138.1:0-1286 GCA_964557725.1 uncultured Bifidobacteriales bacterium
AACTGAGACTCTAGCGACTCCCCAAACCCATCAGAACCATCTAAGAACTGATCCCCTATCAGAATAATTCGGTTCACTCTATAACCAATTGGTAATCCATTTGCACAACTTATTCAAAAAAGAAGGATTATTCAAATGTTTTGTGGTATACTTAGGATAAACCGTTACAAAATAGTCTTTTCATGCCCTTCAATACTAAAGCAAATCAATACACACTTTTTGGAATACTTTTTGGAGTCAGCTTTCCCCTTATTGGTACTCTTATCGAATGTCATTCCTTAGGGCATATTATAAGCTTCAAAAACATTGTACAAACCAACGTAGGGAGTCCCCTCCTCTGGATTATTGACTCTGCCCCCATCTGGTTAGGGATTTTTGCAAGAGTAGCAGGAAGCAAGCAAGATGAGGTTGAATATGAAAAAACCTTACTTGAAGAGCGTGTAAATTCACGAACGAAAGAAATTAATTCTAAAAATAAAGAATTAGTGGATCTAAAAGAAAAGACTGAAAATTCAAATCGTGCCAAAAGCGAATTTATTGCAACTATGAGTCACGAAATTCGCACACCGATGAATGGTGTCATCGGCATTACCGAATTACTCTCTGACACCTCTCTCACTGAAGAGCAAAAAGATTATGTTCAAACCATTAGGCTGTCTGGTGAAGGGCTCATGTCTATTGTCAATGATATCCTTGATTTTTCCAAATTAGAGTCAGAAAAGGTACAAGTAGAGCACATTTCCTTTAATCTTCACGAACTAGTCAGTCAATGTATAAAACTTTACATTTCTAAACCACAAACAAATAAAAAGGATGTAAAAATAGGGCTTTTGAGTCGAATTTCTCCAGAAGTAAGCCGTGATGTTATAGGAGATCCTTGCCGAATCCGGAAAATTCTTACGAACTACGTTGACAATGCCCTAAAATTCACCACTAATGGGGTTGTCATTGTAAAAGTTTCACAAACAGAAGAGAATAAAGGCTCTATTAAAGTAAAATTTGAAGTTATTGATACAGGTATTGGCATCCCCAAAAATAAACAGAAAGCTATTTTTGAGCCATTCTCACAGGCTGATATGTCTACATCACGGCTCTATGGTGGAACAGGGTTGGGGCTTTCTTTAGTTAAAAAAACTGCAATGCTTCTTAAGGGAAGCGTAGGAGTGGACAGTACCGAAGGAAAAGGCTCCTGTTTTTGGCTCAAGCTACCCCTCGATAAGCAATTAGCCCCAGAAGTAGCGCTTAAGGTTTACCCAAAAAAAAATGAAGGCACTATAAATAAAAGG
>CAZLBO010000138.1:1296-6474 GCA_964557725.1 uncultured Bifidobacteriales bacterium
ACTATCTTATTGGCAGAGGACAATAAAATTAATCAAAAAGTAGCCCTTAAATTACTGGAAAGAGAAGGTTATCATGTTGAGTTAGCGGAGAATGGTTCTATTGCTTTTTCTATGCTACAAAAAAACAAATACGATCTTATTCTTATGGATATTCAGATGCCCGTGATGAGTGGGCTTGAGGCTAGTTATGCAATACGAGACCAGGAAAAGTCCTTTAAAAATAAAAAACCAATTCCGATTATTGCTTTTTCCGCTAATGCAAATAAAGAGGATAGAGCAAAGTACAAACAAGCAGGGATGGATGGCTTTTTAGCGAAGCCTTTTAAAATTGATGATTTGCGACAAGAGTTAGCAAGGTTCGTTTGAGCCTAGGTTCTCCTCCGTCATTCTGGGTTATTCAGTAACACTTCGTGTGCTTCATAGGTCGGCATTCTAGCCTCGCGAAACCCTGAATCGCTGTTAGATTCGGTTATAGTTGCATTTTTGCTGTTAATTTATTACAATCACACTAATCAAATATTCAGAGGGAAATATGTCTAAAAATCAGAATCTATCTTTAGAAAAAATTCATGAAAAGAACGTTTCGACTTTTCAGGCTGTAATTATGACCTCTCAAGAATCTCGTTTTATCAATGAACAAGCCAATTTAGGCTTTATCACTTTAGATGAGAAACCTACCACTATTTCTATCAATAAATTTAAAGAAGATAGACTAAAAGTAGAAGCAAAAACAGAGAGCGTTGACGAACCTGTCGATTAGTCCTTACTTTCCTAGTACTCTTCCTTACATTTTGGTAAACTCGTAAAAAAACAGTGAACTCTGTTGTTTAACTGCTATCTTTGAGGAGATAGAGAAGAATATGAATTTTGAGAATAAAAAAGTATTAGTCGGAGTGACAGGAAGCATTGCCGCTTATAAATCTGCTGATCTGGTTCAAAGACTCAAAGAACTAGGGGCTGATGTTAAAGTGGTACAAACTTATTCTGCCACGCAAATCATACCCTCACTCACTCTTGCTACCTTAACAGGACATAAAGTCTCTCATCAAATTTTTGAAAGTGAAACAGACAGCCCGATTCTGCATATTGATTTAGCGAGATGGGCGGATCTCTTTCTCATTGCCCCTTGTACAGCCCATACAATTGGAGAGTTAGCAAATGGCCTAACAGGCTCTCTTCTTTCTCTCACTTACCTTGCTTATGACAAACCCGTTTACATTGCTCCTGCGATGAATACGGTCATGTACCATAGCCATGCTGTGCAGAGGAACTTGAAAATTCTCCAAAAAAAGGGAGATTTTATTCTTCCTACCGAAATTGGCCTACTGGCTTGTGGAGAATCGGGAGAAGGAAAATTTTTACCCATTGAAACACTCCTCGAATACATTAAAATTCAAGAAGTACAAAGAGTCGCTTTGCCTCAGTTAAAAAATTGTCGTTGCCTTGTGGTAATGGGACATACCCATGAAAAAATAGACGACATTCGCTATATCGCAAATCGTTCGAGTGGCAAAACAGGAGTGGCCATTGCACGTGCCCTACAACTCCAAGGCGCACAAGTTGATGTGGCCATAGGCTACTCTGAACTTGCACCGTTAGTTGAGTTTGAACAAGTTTTTCCTTTCAGCACAACGGAAGAACTCCGTGAATGGATATTGCCTCATGCAAAAAACTATCAGGTTATTGTGATGAGTGCTGCTTTAGCTGACTTTATTCCTCAAAAAAATTATACAGGAAAACTAAAATCTTCCTCTAGATTAAAAAATATTGAATTAAAAGAGTCCGCACACATCCTTACCATCTTGGGTAAAAATAAACCCAAGGAACAAGTACTAGTTGGCTTTGCTTTAGAGAATCAAGGGCAAGAGGATTTAGGACAAAAGAAATTAACCCAAATGGGCTGCGATCTTTTGGTTATTAATACCCCTCTCTCCCCTTCTCCCCATTCTGGTTTTGGAAAAGACAAAATAAAGGCTACAGTTATAAAATCAGGAGAGAACAAAACTTTAGAGTTACCTTTAGTTTCAAAGTACGATTTAGCCACCATGTTACTACAAAAAATGAACTCTCTTTTAGAGGAGCGATATGTCCGCTGAACTCTATCAATACCTCCACTTTCAACAAGAAATAGGAACAGAAGATATTCTCTTTGACCTTCCTGCTAAAGAAGTTTTAGCACTTGTTCAAAAAAAGCCTTCGACAGCAGAAATCCAATGGGCCACACCAAAGCCCTCAGTGCAAACCCCTTCTCCTGCCCTTCCTCAAAAAATACCTTCCAAAAACAATGCACCTCTTAAAAAAGGTTTATTAGACTCTTTTCAAGACATGGTCTCACAGAAGAAGCCGATTCAGGAAAAGCCCAAAGCCTCTCCTCTCCCCAAGACAGAAAACACAAATGGTCAACTTGAAGAAAAACTTCAAGCAGTCAAAGACTTAGAGGCCTTTAACCTCATTGTAAAAGAAAGTTCTCTCTACCAGAATGGCGATCTGATTAAAAGCACAGGTGCCTCTTTTAGCCCATTAGCAATTTTAACACTTTTACCTACCCCTGAAGATGATAAAGCGGGTAAAATATTACAAGGAGCTGAGGGAGAACTATTGAATAATATGCTAAAGGCTATTGAGATTGAACGGGAGTCTATTTTTTGTACAAGTATCTTTAAACAATCTGCAACCATGGCCTCAGCCTCTTGGAAAGAAAGAAAAATAGCATTAAACTTAACCGTTAAAGAATTAGAACTCGTGGGAGTTAAACATGTGATTCTTTTGGGAGAAAAATGCGCACAGTTCTTTTTGAAATCGGGACAAAGCTTAGAAGCAATGCGACAAACACTTTTCACCTTAAACTTTGAAAGCCTCAAAGGAGTTACATCTACTGTGCATCACCACCCCTACGAACTTATCGTTAAACAAGAGAAAAAACACTTAGCCTGGGAGGACTTAAAATGGTTTCAAAAAAGTTTGAAAAGCAAGATCCTCCCCTAAGCAGTAGCCAACTTCGAGTCACCCCTCACGATTTAGAAGTAGAGCGGCAAGTTATTGGGCAAATGTTATTACACAAAGACGCGATTGGTATCGCACAAGAAGTTATCACCACCGATGACTTCCATTTAAGCAAGCATCAACTGATGTATGATGTTATTCTGGAAATGGATGGAAATGATTTGCCCTGTGACATCTTAACTCTTACCGATACCCTCACTAAAAAAGACATTATGGACAAAGTTGGCGGCGAAGATTACCTTCTTGAGTTGGCCACTGAGGTCGTTTCATGGGCAAACATCAAAAGCCATTGTGAGATTCTACAAAACAAATCAACTTTAAGACAATTAATTACCTCCTGTACCCATACCCTAAAAGATTGTTATTCAAACCCCGAAGACATCTCCAATTTACTTGATACCGCTGAGGCCAGTATGTTTAAAATTGGAGAACGACAAGTCAAAGATGGGTTTCAGCCTATCTCCCAAATTCTAACTCATACTTTTGAGATGATTGAAAGTTATTCCAAAATGGAAGTCATGGGAGTTCCTTCTGGCTTAATGGATTTAGATAAAATAACAGGTGGATTTCAAAAAACGGATCTTATTATTTTAGCAGGACGACCTGCCATGGGTAAAACGGCAATTACTTTGAGTATGATGGCAAACTCTGCTTTGCGTCATGGAAAGTCCGTCGCTTACTTTTCTCTGGAAATGGGCAAAGAACAATTAGTTCAAAGAATATTATGTAGGGAAGCAAGGGTCAACCTTCAAGAGTTAAGAACAGGGCGCTTGCCTAAATCCCAATATGGACAACTTCTTGATTCAGCAGGAGCACTAAACAACACCCAGATATATATTGATGATTCAGTCAATCAAAACCCCTTACAAATAAGAAGTAAATGCCGAAGGCTTGCCCAACAACATGGGTTAGATATGGTTATTATAGATTATTTACAATTGATGACAGGCGCAGGAAAACAAGAAAATAGAACTCAAGAAATTTCACAAATTTCTCGTTCACTCAAGGCTTTAGCCAAAGAGCTTAAAATTCCAGTGATCGCTCTCTCTCAATTGAATCGTTCTGTAGAATCCCGACCTGATGGCCGACCTGTGCTGTCTGATTTAAGAGAATCGGGTTCCATTGAACAAGATGCTGATATTGTGATGTTTATCTATCGTGAAGAAATGTATAAACGGGACGACCCTACATTAGCTGGCAAAGCACAAATGATTATCGCCAAACAAAGAAATGGAACTACAGGAGAGGTAGACTTAACCTTTATTAAAGAATACGCTTCTTTTGAAAACTACTCAGGACGAGCACAAGGAGAGGAGAGCTTTTGAATCGAAAGACCCAAAATCCTTCTTTTTTATATGCCTTCATTTCTATTATAGGAGAGCTTAGTCTTTCCTTTTTTAATTCGCTCTACAAAGTGATGCAAGGAGGGGTTCTCTCCATTGGTCGTGTGAGCGTTTTAACTGGGCAAATACTTTATCGTACCCCCCTCTTTTTTAAAAATCCAGAAATTACTTTTCAGCAAATGATGAATATTGGGATCTCCTCCCTACCCCTTATCTTTGTGGCTTCGTTATTCACAGGAGCTGTTGCAGCAGAATCGGCAGCCTATCAATTCCGCGACTTTATCCCCAATAAATACATCGGTACCGCTGTATGCCTTTCCGTTATCCTTGAAGTAGGCCCTGTCTTAACAGGCCTCGTACTCGCTGGACGAACAAGTTCGGCCATCTCTGCTGAAATCGGTTCTATGAAGGAAAAAGAAGAACTTGATGCCATGACCATTCTCGATTTAGACCCTCTGCGTTATCTCGCCATGCCCCGTGTCCTTACCTGTATTATCATGTTCCCCGTTTTGACGATTATCTCGGCCTTCTTAGCCATTATTGGAGGATGGATTGACGCCGTAACTATGCTAGACATGACTACCTCTACTTATGTTTTTGGCTTACGGTTTCTCTTTAAACCTTATTACTTTCTGGTCTGTTTGACTAAGGCTTTTGTTTTTGGGGCGATTGTGGCTTTGATGGGTTACTACCATGGAACTCTTGCAGACCCAGGAGCAAAAGGCGTGGGACAAGCCACCATGCGCTCCGTTGTCTCTTCCAGTGTATTGATTCTTATTTTTGACTTTTTTATAACTTTCGTTATGTTATTTTCAATGTTAATGGGGCCTTG
>CAZLBO010000139.1:0-6413 GCA_964557725.1 uncultured Bifidobacteriales bacterium
TTACCCAATTATTAACAGATAAACGAGTTGCTTTTTTCTCTTTTATTGGCAGTGCCGCAGTGGGCTGGAAGCTTCGCTCTCAATTAGCTCCGGGTACTCGGTGTGCCTTAGAACACGGCGGAGTCGCCCCCGCCATTATCGCAAAAGATGCAGACTTATCACTCGTGACCCCTTCCCTTCTCAAAGCAGCCTTCTACCACGCTGGCCAAGTATGTGTTTCAACTCAAAGAGTTTTTGTTCATGAATCCATTGCCCTAAAATTAGCCCAACAATTAAAACAAGGTGCCCTGCAATTAAAAGTAGGTGACCCACTTGATGCCAGCACAGAAGTAGGCCCTTTAATTCGTCCTAAAGAATTAGAAAGAGTAGAAGCATGGGTTGAAGAAGCCAAACAGGCGGGTACAGAAGTCCTCTGTGGGGGCAAACGCCTTTCTGATTCCTGCTATGCCCCTACCATTCTATACAACCCCTCCTTAGACCTTAAAGTCAGTCAAGAAGAAGTTTTTGGCCCTGTGGTATGCCTCTACCCTTATAAGAATATGGACGACGCTATTACTCAAGCAAACGCCCTCCCGGTATCCTTTCAAGCGGCAGTCTACACCCAAGACATCAATACCGCCATGAAGGCTTATTCTCAACTCAATGCTTCTGCAGTCATGATCAATGAACACACTGCCTTCCGAGTGGATTGGATGCCTTTTGCAGGGCTCAAACAATCAGGCCTTGGCACGGGTGGTATTCCCTACACCTTAGAAGACATGCAAGTTGAAAAAATGATGGTACTTAAATCCCCTGAACTTTAAATAAGGAAATTATGCGAAAAGTCTATTATCTCATTGTTCTATTATCTTCTCTTATCACCCTAGCCCTTTCCCTACTCTCTCCGTACTTCCTTGTTCTCTTTTCCTTCATCCTTCCCTATGCTCTTTTGGGTTTATACGACATCTCTCAAAAAAAATACGCCATCTTAAGAAACTACCCTGTTTTAGGACACCTGCGTTATTTATTGATTAAAATCAGACCTGAAATTCATCAATATTTTGTAGAGAGTAACTCCGATGGAGCGCCTTTTTCCTATGAAAAACGCTCCGTTGTTTATCAACGATCCCGCAAACAAGTAGATACCTTACCTTTTGGAACCCAAAGAGATACCACTCGAATTGGTTATGAATGGATCAACCACTCTTTAAACCCTCAGAAAATTGATGAAAGCAGTCGACGTGTTTTAATTGGAGGGCCCGACTGCAAAAAACCTTATTCTGCCTCTATTTTTAATATCTCAGCCATGAGCTACGGGGCTTTGAGTAAAAATGCGATTCGTTCTTTAAATGCGGGAGCAAAACAAGGTGGTTTTGCCCATAACACAGGAGAAGGAGGCCTCACTCAGCATCATTTACAAGAGGGAGGAGATTTAATCTGGCAAATAGGAACAGGCTATTTTGGTTGCCGTACACTGGATGGCCACTTTTGCCCCGATCAATTTAAAGAAAAATCGCAAATTGATAATGTCAAAATGATTGAAATAAAACTATCTCAAGGAGCCAAACCTGGCCACGGAGGTATTTTGCCTGGGGCTAAAGTCTCCGCTGAGATTGCTGAAATAAGAGGTGTGCCCAAGGGTGTTACCGTCAACTCCCCCCCTGTTCACTCTACCTTTTCAACCCCAATCGGGTTAATGAATTTTATTCAACAGCTTCGAACTCTTTCAGGGGGAAAGCCTGTAGGATTCAAACTTTGTTTAGGTAAACGACGTGAATTTTATGCTCTTTGCAAAGCGATGATCAAAACAAAAATAACTCCCGATTTTATTAGCGTAGATGGTGGAGAAGGGGGAACAGGCTCTGCTCCCTTAGAGTTTAGTAATTCTATTGGTACCCCCTTAACCGAAGCTCTTATTGAAGTAGATAATGCCCTTATTGGTTTTGGATTAAGAAAAAACATTAAACTCATTGCCGCAGGTAAAATCACCACAGGATTTGGAATTTTAAAAAATCTCAGCTTAGGTGCTGATGTCTGTTATTCTGCCAGAGCCTTTATGTTATCCCTCGGCTGTATACAAGCTCTTCAATGTAATACGGACTCATGTCCTACAGGCATCGCCACACAAAACCCTGCCTTTACTATTGGGCTAAATTATCAGGACAAAAAGGTTCGGGTTTATAATTTTCACCAAGCCATTATAGAATCTACTTTTGACATTTTGGAAGCCGCAGGGGTTAAATCTATGCCAGAATTAAGGCGATGGCACATACTCAAACGAGTTGAAATTAATTCTATTAAAAATTACTCTGAGCTTTTCCCTTATCCAGATGAAGATTCTTTTAACCAAGAGATTCCTCCCCTTAAATACCGCAGGGTTTTAAACAGTAGCAGTGCAGAGAGCTTTTAGAACAATTTATTTGTAAAGTTTCGCTAGTTTTTCTGGTGAAACACCCAACCAATACAAAAAAGTGATCCAACGATTAATCAAGGTACACTTGAACAACCCTACCCTCTTCCAACGCCTTGCAGAAGTCAACGCCACAGCATCGACTATCCTAACTTTATAGTTCCTTTTTTTTAACCGCCTAACAAACTCCACGTCTTCTAATAAAGGTATTTCCATAAACCCTTTTTCTAATTCAAAATTTTTTCTGGAGATGAAAAAGGCTTGATCCCCATAAGGAGTTTTGGTTAGTTGAGATCTCCAAGTCGTAGCCTTAGATATTAACTTCAACAACAACGAGTCTGCATCCATCTCTACTTTAAAAGCACCGAGAACCTGAGTGCCTTCCCTCATACATTCTTTAATCTTTTGAAAAGCGACTTTAGGAAGAATTGTATCTGCATGTAAAAATACCAAGATATCTCCCGTAGCCATTTTTGCCCCTGCATTCATCTGCCTTCCCCGACCTTTACTTGCGGTAAGCGTCATCACCCTTTTATCTTTGATAACCCGAATAGACGAACCATTCGATTCTCCATCGCATACAATCATTTCTAACTCTTCTGGAGAAGCTAAACTCTGAATCTGTTGAACAAGAAGCCCTAGGCTTTTCTCTTTATAAACAGGAATTATAACTGATATCTTACTCAAACTTTCTCCACCTAGGTCTTTTCCATCTGTACCTACAATACTTAAAATGTAACACCGCTCTGGATATTAAGACCTACTTTTAACTATTTTATTCTGAACAAAACATTAAAAGGGGCATATATTGAAAAACATTTTCTTCTATACCCTTTTGCTCATCCTTCCCTTAAATTCCATTTTTGCATGGCCTTGGATGCAACCCAAGGGAAGCTTTGGGCTTTCAACGAGTGCCACCCATTATTCTGCTAATGAAAAACTAGCTGGATCACCCTATTTTTCTGGTGATCCACAGGGGAATCTTACCGTCACCAACTTTAACCTCAGCAGTGAGCTTGTAATACAGCACAGACTCGCCCTAAGCTTTTACACCCAATGGGCTAACATTAAATGGGATAAAATAGATCCCGATTCAAAACGGGGAATTAAAGACACATGGATCTACCTCAAACACAAACTCCCCCTATCCATTCCCCTTCTTTTAACAGGTGGGCTTCGCCTCCCCACAGGCTTTCACAGTACCAAATCTAATTCTATTTCATTAGGAGAGGGCAATACCGCTTTTTCCCTTGGTTTTAGTACAGGGACAAAACCAACTGACTTTCTCTTTCTCTATACAAGTCATGAAACAGGAATTTCGACTCCCTCCCCAATGGAAACAGGAGACTTTCAAAAAGGGATGTTATACAAAGGGCAGGTTTCCGTTTTAGGTGTTTATAAAGTCTTGGCCTTCTCGGGTTCTACAGAATGGCTGCTCAGTGCAGACTCCAAGAGAACACTTAATAATAATGAAACTCAAATACTATCAGGAGACTCTTACCTAACCACCCGATGGGGTGTGGAAACAAAACTATTCAATAACAAAATAAGAACAGGCGTTTTAATTCCCCTTATGGGAAAGAACTACCCCCGTGCCAATCAATGGACGGTGGGAATTGCACGATCGATGAAGTTATTTTGATCGAGAGACAAAAAAGAAGTCAAAGATTACTTCTGCCGAACTCCAAATAATTATAAACAGATGAAAATGTTGTAACTATTACTCTACACCCGTAGACTTAATATTCTAAAATATACTGAAATTTCACTCTCGATCTATTATTCAAATATTGACCCTTGAGGTTATAAATGTTCCCTGTGTAAGACGATCGGCTTCCCTTCAATACTCTAGGAACAATGGGATCTCCATGATTAACAAGCCATGAAATTTTAACATCAACAACTTCTCCATTCACCTTTAAAAAACCTACTTGAATACTTCCCCATCTATATGGGGATAATAGGACTGTAATTTTTCTTGGGCAACTTATTCTCTTATGCATCCCAAAATCTAAATTCAGAAGTATTTTTGCGGCTAATGCTCACTCGTGGCAAGGATTTTAAATAGAGTGATTGATTATACATTTTAGCGACTAACTTAGTAAACGTACATTTCACTTTGAATTTCTTGGCCATTTTTTAGTACCAATTTCAACATATAAAGTCCAGAATTTACCTTTCTCACATCAACAGGCCTTTTAGTTTCTCCATATTTTATTTTTTTACCATCCATCGAAAACAAACTAAATGCAACCACCTCGGATGAAAAATACAATTCCCCATTTTTAATGTTTGAATTTTTATTTATTCTATGTCTATTGTTTTTTTGGAAAATATTAAGAGGAGGAGGGAAAACGCCAAGATTATATGTTAAAGAGTCTATTCCACCAATACTGTTTATATAAATTCTTTGAGGGCGACAAACTAGCATTTGGGAAAATGCGATGTCAAAATGCGGTAAAATATATGAAAAAACCTTATTATTTAGCACGGTATCAACCCTAGTTGTATCAAATGTTCGAAATTGATAACCAGAATCATTTAAAAAAACCAATGCTATGCACTGTTCAGATTTACTCATTGAATCGCATTCTACTGTTTGAAATTCAAAAGAGCCCACCTTCCACTTTTCTAATTTAAATTCAGCAACAAAAGAAAAGGGAGTGTCATCTACAACTATAGTGGTATCCCCTGCAAAACACGAAAGAAAACTAGAGAAAATTATAACTGCAAGCTTATCCATCACTTTATAATTTTGTAATTTTTTTATAAACAACAGTTCCCTCCTTTACCAATTTCAACATGTAATTTCCATTTTTCAAAGATGACAGATTGATTTCATTTTTAAACCCATTTGGACTGCTCACCAACCCCCCTAATTTGATTTTTAACCGACCTCGCGTATCATAAATATTCCCAGTAACACTTTCAATATTTTCTGAGACTATTAAAATTTCTAAAATAGTAATATTCCGCCTATATTTAATTTGAATATTTTCTATACCGACAAAAGGAGTTAGCTTCTCTTCTGTTTCCTCTTCAAGGAGTATCGTATTATCTGGAAGCCCTCTCTTTAACATCACTTGACCACCAACTTCAACTTTAAGAATTGCACCTGATTCTACTCGAAATCCAGGTTTTATTACCACAGAATTTGTAGCGATAAAGTTAGCGTAATCAAATTGTTCTAAACTCATTGCACTATTGACAATTACATCTGACTTCGTATTATATAATGTAGCTATTGTATTATCATTTAGTTCATGTATAGAATAAGAATCATATGTAGCCGTACCAATAGGATGCTTCACACTTGTGATTGGGTTTGTCCATTGAAGGCCTGTAGGCTGAGAAAACAGATCGAGCCTCTGTGTAAGAAAACCACCTGTTTCCCCTACATCTTCTCCACACTCTATCTCATTCCCTTTTGAATAGGCCATAATCGTGTTAAACCCATTGACGGCACCAGTCGTAACATAATTATCATTTGCGTCGTAAGTTCTGCGAAGACCCGAACAATGACTTATATTGTGGCTATGCCCCAACTCATGTGCCCACACCCAGCCTGCATTGCTACTTGTCCAAAACCCAGCATGACCCGCTGCTTGAACCGAGTTTAAAAACCAAGATCTGCCACCATTTGCGTCTAAAACCCTGTCCATTATGACTAATATGTCCGCGGAATATTCATCTAATAAATCCACATACTTTCCCAATCCATTAGTGCCAGACATTGCATCATTAGTTGCAACCACAGAATTTGTAGCATTATATACTTTATCCCAAATAACACCTGCAATATGAACCCGTTCATTCAATCCACTATTTTCATAAATATCATTTATTTCATCGAAAACTCTGATGAATTGAACTTCATACCAATTTGTATGCCACGCTGCATCAATGTCATTCGTATACACAATTAAAACTCTTGAATTATTAATCTGAGCTTTGCTACTCACACATAAAAATAAAAGTAAAAAAAATAATTTGACCATCACATCGCCATCCTTTTTATTTATTT
>CAZLBO010000140.1:0-6337 GCA_964557725.1 uncultured Bifidobacteriales bacterium
CTACAAATCAAATTAAAGAATACAGCTCATGCCTTGGGGTTAACATTGAGTAACATTACCCGTCAAGTGCGAACAGGTTTTTTTGGACGAGAAGTACAACGGTATCAAAGAGGTTTGGATCAGATTAAAATTCAATTAAAGTTGGCTCAAGTGGATAGAAAATCTATTTCACAGCTTGAAGATTTTAAAATTACAACCCCTAAAGGTGCAAAGGTACCTCTTTCAAGCATTGCAGACTTGGAGGTGGACAGGAGTGTAATAAATATCATTCATCTAAATGGAAAAAGAGAAGTGCGTGTAGAAGCAGAACTTTTTGACCCCACAGCGGCTGCGGCACCTATTACCAGTAAAATTGAAACGGAAATAATTCCTCTTATTAAGAGTAAGTTTCCTGGTATCAGGCTTTCGATGGAGGGGCGAGAACGGGATAATAAAAAATTTGCAGCCTCCTTTAAGCGGTCTTTTCCCCTTGCTTTGATTGGGATATTAATTGTATTAACATTAGTTTTTCACTCTTATTTACAAGCGGTTTTGATATTTATTCTTATTCCTCTAGGGTTGATTGGCGCTATTTTTGGACATTATTATGAGGGCTTACTTTTGAGTCGTTTATCCATGTTTGGAGTGATTGCTCTGACAGGTATTATTATTAATGATAGCGTGGTTTATATTGATCAAATTAATCGGCTATTAAGAGAGGGGAAAGGTGTCTTCCAATCGGCCTATCTGGCTGGGCTTTCTCGCTTTCGGCCTATTATGTTAACCACCATCACAACAGTTTTAGGCTTAGGGCCTATTATTCAGGAAACGAGTCGACAGGCGCAATACCTTATTCCGATGGCTGTATCCATTGCTTATGGTTTGTTTTTTGGTTCCTTTTTAATTTTGTTTGTTCTTCCTTCTCTCTTTTTGATTTTGAATGATGGACGATTTTATCTGATGAGATTTTTTGTATTCATTGGTTATTTCTCCCCTCGCTTAATTACACGAGAGGGAGTGGAACCTGCTTCTCAAAAAGAGGCTAAGGGGGAGGTTTAATGAGGTTTCTCTTAACTCAAAGTAAGCTTTTTTTATGGGTGACAATCGTTTCTTTTGTTCCTCATGCAATGGGGAAGTCCCTGACTCTTAAGCAATCGGTGGAGTTGGGTTTACAGCATAACTTTTCACTACAAATTTCAAAAAACACTGTAGAAATAGCTAATCAAAATAAGAAGTTAGGCGTGGGAGGCTTATTACCCACAGCGAGTGTGACAGCTAATCTTACGAAATCAATCGATCCTTCTGCTGATGTGGTTCAATCATTGGGGCTTCAATTGGGTTGGACATTGTTTGATGGTTTTAGAATGTTTTACGCTTATAGTACCTTAGAAGAACAAAGACAAAGAGCTAAGTTGATTAACCGACAAAAAGTAGAAGCGGTTCTTTTAGATGTGATACAAACATATTACTCTGTATGGATTCAAGAACAGTTTCAAGAGAATCGCAAACAGCAAGTGATGATCTCTCAGCGGCAATTAGAAAAAATGAGGGTGAAGCAAGAACATGGGGGGGCAACTCATCGAGAAATATTACAAGTAGAAGTGGCAAAAAATATAGATAGCTCAGAGTATCTAAAAGGAGAGTTAGAACTTATTAAAGTAAAAGATAAGTTAGGGTTACTTTTGGGCTTGCCTGTGGGCACTTCCATTGAGGTCGAAGGAAAAATGACTCCTCCTAAAACCCCTACAGACTCTGTGAAATGGGTTAAACTTATTATAAATAATAATTCAACTTTATCGTTTAAGAAAAAAGAGATTCGTTTACAGGAGTTAGAGTATAAGATGAATCGAGCAAAGTTTTGGCCTTGGCTATCTGCTTCTGGTAACTGGCAATACACAGACGGTTTGCCTAATGGAAGAGGGGGGAGTAATACGACTGTAGGTTTGAGTTTACGATTTCCACTATTTGAGGGTTTTAGAAACACGGTGTCGACTCAAAATGCTAAAGTTTTATTGGAAAATAAAAAGTGGTCAGAAAAAGAGTATGAGTTAAAGCTTGAGTATTTAATTTCTCAAAAGTGGCTAGAAATAAAACTGACAAGACAACAACTTGATTTTGAAAAGAAGGCTTTGAGCTTAGCAGAAGAGAATTTTAATCTCACGGAAGAACAGTTTGAGAGAGGGGCTGTTTCTGAAACGGTCTTTCAGGAATCACGTTTGGCTTTGTATCAATTTCAGTCTCGGTTGATCGTAGCAGAATACCAAGCTTTATTGACTGTATTTCAGTTGAGATTCTTAGCTGGGAAGCTGGAACTTTGAGTATAGAGAAGGATTGAAACAATCCATAAATAAGTTATTTTCATAGAAGTGCCGCTTTAGCTCAGTTGGTAGAGCAACTCATTCGTAATGAGTAGGTCCGCAGTTCGATTCTGCGAAGTGGCTCCAGAATTTACTAGCTATTTAAACTCAATAAATAATTTGCTAAAATACACCTTTAAACAGAATCCTAACCTAGGGCAAAACGATGAATAATCAATTATGGGTCATGAGCTCAGCTTATCCAGAATTAAATCTGGAAGAATTAATTAATAAAACAGTAGAGATTGGGGCACAGGGGATAGAAGCGTTAGTTTTTAGAAACGATGGCGCGCGTGAGGATCACACCGCAACCCATATCGACTATGTCAATTTTGGAGTAGAGCAGGCAAAGAGAACCATTGAACAGTTTAATCAAGCAGGATTAAAATTCTCTATTGGAGCTTATGAGAATATCATAGGAGGAGATGGAGAGCATAAGTTAAAGAATCAAAATCATCTTTTAGCTTTGATAAGAATGGCTGCCCTGATGGGGGGGGATAGCAATAACATTATGGTGGGGACTTTTGTGGGCTATAACCATGGGATTGGCTCTACGGATCATGGGTTTCAGAAAAACCTTAATGAATATCAAAGAGTATTTGCTCCCATTATTAAATATGCAGAAGATTTAGGTGTAACTGTTATTTATGAAAACTGTCCGATGGAAGGTTGGATGCCAGCCTCTTACCCTACCACTTATAATAATTTATCAGGCACTTTAGCTGCCAGAAAGTTGATGTATGCCCTTATTCCCAGTTTAGCTCATGGAGAAACTTATGACCCCTCCCATGATATATGGCAACATATTGACCCTGTAGAGGTGATTAAGGCAAGTGATATTCATCGAATTAAACGGATACATATAAAAACGAGTAAATTATTATCAACCTCCGCTAAAACTCATTGGGGGGCGACTTATCCGATGCAAGCCGTTGACCCTGCCTTAGCAGAAAAAGCAGGGATTCCCTATTGTACTAATTCTTGGGATAGGCATCATTATGAAGCCATGTTACCAGGCTTTGGGGGCACAGATAGTATGGATTGGAATGCTTTTATGTCTGTTCTCAAGGAACGAGGTTACAAGGGGCCTTTCCCCATAGAAAATGAAGCCAATAATTCAAAAGGAACAGGGAACCAAGCAGCCACAACTCAAGGCTTTAAAGCTGTGAGTCAGTTTTTGGCCCCATTAATTTGGCCTTTGGGGCAAAATGGTTATGAGTATCACTCAGAAGAAAATACACCGCTGAAAGAGGCTTTGAGTAAGAACTTACCTTTGGTAACGATGAAGGACTTGTAAGGGAAGTCCCTATCCTATAAAGTTATAACAGAACCCTTTTTAAAAGAGATTGATGTTGGCTTTTAACTTTTAAAATCATAATGCCTTTAGCCTTTTCAGGAACTTTGAACTTTAGAAGGCCTTTTACTTTTGTATAATTTTTTGAAGAAAGAGTATTACCTTTAATATCCATTAGGCTGATCGTTATACTTTCTGATGAATTGCTTTTAAGGTTAATGTTAATTGTCGAGCTGTTTTTATCTACCCATACTTTATTTAAAGCAAGTTGATTGTTTTGTATTCTATCTCTGAATACACTTACTTTTGCTGTGTTGGGGTCTTTAGCGTTACTCTTTCCAGAAGTTAAGTACTCATTCATCAGTGCATATAATTCTTCTGTGATGCTTCTTTCAATACTTGAAATTCCGTCGCTCAATACATTAGTTTTTTCTACCCAATCGGTCTTCATATTAAAGAGTTGGAGGTTGTTAATATCAATGCTGGCAAAATTTTTAGTTGGATCTACAGGAGTACCTGAAGGTCCTGTTTTACCACCTGAACCGCTACTAAAAATGAGTTTCCATTCACTTCCATCAGGATATTGTTTTGTCAAAGCCCAATGGCCTTTGCGAGAGATACTAAATTGTGCTTCTCGGACAGGCAATACTTGACCATTACCAAAAAAAGCAGGTAACATATTCCAACTATCTACGCCTTCGCTATCTGCAAAAGTGGCTCCTGCCATAGTTGCTGTGGTTCGGAATAAATCTTGAAGATTGATTAATTCATTATTTTCTGTACCGGGTTTTATTGTCGAACCTTCAGGGGTTCCATCTCCCCATCGAGCAATAAAGGGGACTCGGTGTCCACCTTCATAAGCGTCTTGCTTCATTCCCTTGATGTTAACCCCCCACAGTACACCTGTTCCGAAGTGATCGGGTTTTCCACTTATATTAATACGTCTACTATCGTTATTGGCTCCGTTATCACTTGTGATTACAATAAACGTATTTTTTAAAATCCCTTGAGTTTTTAATTCGGCAACAATTGCACCTAACATACTATCTACTTCATTGACCGCATCTGTATAGTTATGGGGTGTCTTCCCTTGAATATCAGGATGTGGGGTATGAGGTGTATGGGGGGCAGAAGGAGCGAGAAAGAGAAAAAATGGTTCTGGTTCGCCTGCTCGTTCTTTTAAAAATTCAACAGCTTTTTCTTCAAGTCGCCTTTGTATCTGATTAAAATCCCAGTCTCTATCTGCCCATCCGCTTCTCATGGTACCGATGTTAGAACCATCGGCTGGCGTATCGGCTCTGCCATCTGCGAGGACTTCTGTCTTAGTAATCCATACGGATTGGGTATCGATCCAATTGTTATTGTCAAAATATTTATAAGGAGGAATATCGGCCGAAGAGGTATGTCCAAAAGCATAATCAAATCCACGATCGCCAGGGTGGTTGGTAATGCCCTTTGACCAATCGGGGGTAATGTTTTTATCCGTTGCACTTCCATTGGGAATGGAGCCATCAGCATTTTTTACCGTATAGCCCAAATGCCATTTGCCTACATAGCCTGTTACATATCCCGCTGACTTTAAAATATTTCCAATAGTTCGAGTTTCTTTTTTGATGTATACATCATTGTATTTGGTTTGAAACTCTGCTTCACGGCCTGCACGTACGGGGTGGTCTCCTGTCATGATTCCGTATCGTGTGGGGCTACATATTGCGGAGGGGGTATGGGCATTTGTGAACTTCATACCTGCTTTTGCCAGAGCGTCCATGTGAACTGTTTGGGAAGTACTTTTATCAGGGTTGTAGGTGGTGACATCTCCAATGCCTAGATCATCGGCCATGATGATGATGATGTTTGGTTTTGCAGAAAAGAGGGGGGTCAGAAAGCCCATGAAGCATAAAAGATAGAGTGTGGGGATTGAACTTCTCATTTTGACCTTCCTTTGAGGGGTTTAGGTGAAAATATAGTTAATCGAATGCAGAATTCCCCACCCCCGTCATTCTGGCTTGCCCAGAATCTACGAGGGATTCTAAATATCCCTGTCCATTTGGTCTGTGACAACATAATACCTAGGGTCATCAATAGACGTTTCTATAACGTCCTTAAATTTTTTACTCGCCTTTAGCAATAATGTTTTGCACTCAGGGCTTAAATGGGTGAGCTTAACTTCTTTTCCTAAATCTAAATATTTATTTGCGATATTTTTTATTGCTTCAATACCAGAATGATCGCTGACTTTGGATTCAATAAAATCAATTTCAATTTTTTGAGGGTCATTTTTTGCGTCAAATTTAGAGTTAAAGGTAAGTACAGAACCAAAAAATAAGGGGCCCCATATTTCATAAACCTTGGTACCATCTTCTTTGGTGCGTCTGCGAGCACGTATCATAGTGGCACTCTTCCATGCGAAGACAAGGGCGGAGATAATCACTCCAGCAATCACAGCAATGGCTAAATCCTTCCAGACGGTAATGGCAGAAACAGTAATGAGAACAATAGCATCGGAAAGAGGAATTTTATTGAGGATTCTAAAACTACTCCAAGCAAAGGTGCCAATGACCACCATAAACATAACGCCTACTAATACGGCAATGGGGATGCGCTCAATCAGTGGCGCTGCAACCAGAATAAAGGCTAATAGGAATAGGGCGGCTGTAATGCCTGAAAGCCTGCCGCGTCCACCAGATTTAATATTGATAATACTTTG
>CAZLBO010000141.1:0-6283 GCA_964557725.1 uncultured Bifidobacteriales bacterium
TTGGGATTGGTGGGGAGCTAATTTACATAATGGAAGTGGGTTTAAAGGCCATGGTAATGGAACTTTTAAATTAGATCAGGATCCTGAAATGGAAAAAATCCCTGCTCTTAAAAGAATGTGGGAAGATCACAAACTGGGTCAAGGTGATATTATTAGTAGCACAGAGATATACACTTTGAATGTTTACCCAAGAGGAAAAGAAGGCGTAACTATGATGCAAACAGTTGCACCACCTAAAAATGATGTTCCTAGTCATGACTTTACATGGCATAAAGATATTGGGCAAGGAAAGTATATCTTTACATGTTTAGGTCATAGTGCAGAAGATTTTAAAGGAGGCTGGATGATGAAGGCTGTATGGGGCTGGATGGAATACTTAAACGGAAAGTACGATGCTGTTAAAGGCTGTACTAATCCTGCCGCACCTAATTACGATTCAACGGCTACTGTGGATGATGGAACTTGTCAACAAGTCTCAGTTCTTATCAATGGAAGTCCTTTAAATGATTTGGTTCAGGTACAGTCAGGGTCATTAGAAATTCTATTTCAATACCAAGGCCAATATTCTGTAGAGCTTTTTAATATACAGGGGCAATTGCTTAATAGTTGGAAAATAGGTGCCAATGAAGTATTAAAAACATCAAAGCTAACTTCAGGAATTTATTCCGTAAGAATTAAATCAAAGTCGATTAATAGAAGTGTTAAAGTGATAGTCTTGTAAAAGGCAAAACTTTATTCGTTCTCCGAGTAATCTGTTACTTGGGAACGATACTCTCTGGGTGTCTTTTTCTTAAACTTCTTAAATAATCGATTAAAATGAGTAAGGTTATTAAAACCTAAATCGTAAGCAACTTTTGTGATACTTTTCTTTGGTTCTTCAAACAATATTCGACATGCCATACCAATTCTTAATTCATTGATGTACTCTACATAACTTTTCCCAAAAACTCTTCTAAAATATCGGCTAAAGCCTGCTGAAGACATTCCCACTTTAGTGGCAACCCAATTTTGAGTGAGAGGTGAGTGTAGGTGATTGTGAATTAACTGACTAATGATCTCTACTTTTTGATTGATTTCATTATCAACGGGGGCCTCGTATGTAGGTGTTATCAATAACTCATATTCAATACATTGGGAAATTTCTGCCAAAATCAAAATAAATTTAGAGACTCTCAGGGGAGAGCTTGGAGAAAGATCTTGTATGTCTAAAATGAGACTACTTATTTTGGTTTTAGCCTCTCCTTTAATAAGCATCCCTCTTTTTGAAAGTTGTATGACCTTGTTAAAGTGATTGAATTCTGAAAATTTCATTAATTTTTGAGTAATAAACTCATTTGAAAATTGTAAAACGAGTGAGGAAACATTTTCATTTTCCTTTGGTTTTGAATACCAAGTATGCGGAATTTTAGATCCAAGAAGACATAAGTCCCCTTCAGAAAAATTTTGAATGGAGTCTCCAACCACACGCATCCCCCCTCCTTTAGTTACGAGGGAAATCTCTAATTCAGGATGATAATGCCAAGGAAAGTTGAAATTAAGTAGGTCATTCTGAATAAAAAGAAAAGAGGAATTCGGGTTATTTTTAACAACCTCAAGCTTGAGTGGTTTTGATTTTGGTCTTGACTTCATTGAGTGAAAGTAAAATATTTTATCTTTTCAGGCTGTGTATTTTATCAAGAATGTTAAAAATAGACTAAAACTCAGTGTAATTTTGTGCAGTAAATAAAATGAGAATAGCTACCTTAGGTAAAAGTATTAAACGACACAAAAGGCATTTGGATAGAGGAAAATGACAGCACTATATATTGGCATTGATTGTGGCACACAAGGGACAAAAGCAGTTTTATTAAAACAAGGCTCTTCTCAGATAATTGCTGAGGCTTACAAAGAGCATTCGCTTGAGGAAGACGCACAGGGAAAGCGAGAGCAAGACCCTTTAATGTGGGTCGAAGCCGTTAAACATGTAATAGGCCAAGTGATACAAAAAAGTGCTATAAATCCCCGTGAGATTAAAGGAATTGGGGTTTCGGGGCAACAACATGGCATGGTGGCCTTGGACAAAAAAGACAGGGTCATTCGTCCAGCCAAGTTATGGTGTGATACCTCTACTACAAAACAAGCGGAAGCTCTTACACAAAAATTGGGTGGAGAAAAAGCGGTGATCGATTGTATAGGCAATTCCATTGCTGTAGGCTTTACCGCTTCCAAGTTACTTTGGCTCAAAGAGAATGAACCCGAGAATTACCAAAACCTCACGACAGTATTATTACCTCACGATTACATTAATTTTTGGTTAACAGGCCAAAAGGTAGCGGAAATAGGGGATGCTTCGGGCACGGCATATTTTGATGTGAGAAAGCGGGAATGGTCTCAGAAAGTAATTAACAGTATTGATTCTTCGGGGCAATTACTTGCTTGTTTGCCTCCCTTAGCCACTTACAATGAGGGAATTGGCTTTGTACGCTCAGAGGTTGCGGCTATATTTGGCCTTTCAGCAGATGTATTGGTTTCTCCTGGTGGAGGGGATAATATGATGGCTGCTATAGGAACAGGTAATGTTGCTTCGGGAGTGGTGACTGCCTCTATCGGTACTTCCGGAACGATATATGGTTTTTCTGAAACACCTGTAGTTGATGCACAGGGAGAAGTCGCGGCTTTTTGCTCGAGTGAGGGACATTGGTTGCCTTTAGTTTGTACCATGAATGCAACAGTTTCTTCTGAACTTACCAGAAATTTATTGAATAAAAGTTTACTTGAATTTAATGCCTTATTAGAATCTGCTCCTGTGGGGGCAGAGGGTGTTGTTTGTTTGCCTTTTTTCAATGGTGAGCGAACCCCTGCTTTGCCTCAAGGAAAAGCCTCTTTTCATGGAATTGATTCTTCAAATTTTACGCCATCAAATATGTGTAGGGCTTCTGTTGAGGGAGCGAGTTATGGACTGCGATATGGTTTAGATGCTTTAAAACGAAATGATTTAAACCCTCGGCAGGTCCGTTTGACAGGGGGCGGATCTAAGAGCAAAGTTTGGCGAGAAGTTATCGCAAATGTTTTTGAATGCGAAGTGGTAAGCCCTATTATAGAAGAGGCAGGGGCTTGGGGGGCAGCATTACAAGCCTTGTGGTGTCAGCAAAATCAAACAAATAAAGTTTCCATTAAAGAGATTACAGACGAGTATGTTTCTTTAAACCAAGAGAGCCGAGTAGTGCCTGATGAAAAAAAGTCGGAACAGTATCAAGAAAATTATCAAAATTATTTAAGTTTAGTTCAACAGATGTATCCAAAATTATCCAACAAACAGGAGAGTTAATCCCATGACCAGTTATTTTCCAGAGCAGTCAAAAATTATTTATGAAGGTTCGAGTTCTCGGAACCCTATGGCCTTTAAGCATTATAACGCCTCGGAAAAAGTAGGGGATAAAACTATGGAAGAACATCTGCGTTTTTCGGTAGCCTATTGGCATAGCTTTGGTGACCCTGGTCAAGACCCCTTTGGAGGAGTGACAGCAGAAAGAGAATGGAATAAAGCTTCAAACCCTGTAAAGGCTGCTGAACAAAGGTTGGAGGCTGCGTTTGAATTTTTCACTAAACTAGGAGTGCCTTATTATTGCTTTCACGACAGGGATATTGCCCCTGAGGGAAAATCAATTACAGAAAGTCATCAGATATTAGAAGGTCTCTGTAAGTTAGCCTTAAAGAAGCAAGAAGAGACAGGGGTTAAGTTATTGTGGGGTACGGCAAATTTATTTAGCCATGCTCGGTATATGTCGGGTGCAGCAACAAACCCCGATCCTCATGTAATGGCGTATGCAGGGGCACAAGTCAAAAAAATGCTAGAAATGACGTTAATGCTAGGAGGCGAGAATTACGTCTTTTGGGGAGGCCGTGAGGGGTATGACTGCTTATGTAATACAAACATGAAGCAGGAATTAGATCAAATGGCAGCCTTTTTACATATGGCCGCAGATTATGCGAAAGAAATTGGATTTAAAGGGCAACTTTTAATTGAACCCAAACCCAAAGAACCAACCACTCATCAGTATGATTCCGATTCGGCCACCGTCATGGGTTTTCTCAAAAATTATGGGCTTGATTCTACTTTTAAATTAAATATTGAGGCCAATCATGCCACTTTGGCGGGTAACTCTTTTTATCATGATTTAACTATTGCCTCGTCTTATAATATGTTGGGGAGTATTGATGCGAATAGGGGAGATACATTAGTTGGTTGGGATACGGATCAATTTCCTACGGATTTGTATGATACGGTTTCAGCTATGTTAGTGGTCTTAAAGCAAGGGGGCATTGCACCTGGTGGGTTTAACTTTGATGCAAAGGTACGTCGTCAAAGCACGGATCTTGCAGATATGTTTTATGCTCATATTGGAGGAATGGATTCTTTTGCTTTGGGGTTAAAAATTGCTCATAAAATCCGTGAGGAAGGGGAGTTGGCAGGCTTAATTGAAAAGAGATATTCAGGTTATCAATCTCCATTGGGAGTTAATATTTTAGGGGGGAAGTGCAGTTTAAAAGAACTGGAAAAATACGCTTTAGAAAAAGGCGAGCCCACTCAAAAATCAGGCCATCAAGAGCTAGTAGAGAATTTGATGAATCAGTATTTAACAGGGCATTAAGCTCTGTTGCAGACTACGACTTAAAAAGAAGTTTTTACATGTAAGAACTTCTTTTTAACCTGTCATTCCCGCATGCTCGGGAATCTACAACATGAAAAGACCATTTTTTCGCTACACTAGTTGTGTCAAGAGAGAATAATAATTTCAATTAAGAGTAGGAATTTCCTACAAATTTTTGTATAATTATAGTAGGAATTTCCTACAGGAGGCGATATGATGTCAAGTATACAAATAACGAGCATGACAACAAAAGGACAAGTTGTTATCCCAAGTGAAATACGCAAAGAGCTTAGTGTGGCTTCAGGAACAAAATTTGTGGTACTGTCTGATGGAAAAAACATTCTTTTAAAACCTATTGAAAAACCCAAAATGGAACAATTTAAGGAACTTCAAAAAAGGTCCTTAGCAATAGTTAAAAAGACAGCGATTAAAAAATCAGATTTACCCAAATTGATAAAAAAGGCTCGCCTTGAAAATAGTAATTGATACAAATGTTTCTGTTAGATGTTATGACTGTAGTGGAAATAAATGAAATAATAAAAGAATGTAGAGACCCCAAAGATGATATGTTTTTGGAGTGTGCCATTGCCTGTGATTCAAAGGTTATAATTAGTGGTGATTTAGATTTATTATCAATGAACCCCTTCAGAACAATTGAAATTCAAAGAGTAAGTGATTTTTTAAAATTAAATATGCGTTAATCAATCATTAATCTGCTAAGCGAAGACTAGTAATGGTCTTTTTTTGCGTGATATCAAAAAAATTTGGTCTTAACTATAGAAAATTAATAATTTTGCATAAATAAAATGTATAATTAAATGTATAATGTTATATAAAAAGAACCTGATTCATGAATACTCTTCAAAATTTTATTAGAAAAAATGGTGGCTATGCGCGAATGAAGGATTTGAAAGAGGCTTCTTTTCATCCACGAGAAATTGCAATGCTTACTCAAAAAGGGGTAATTGAAAAAATAAAGCCTGGAGTTTACAGATTATCTGAAATATCCCTGAAGGGAGATGAAAACTTTACCTTTGTGGATATTTACAAAGCTTTTCCTTGGGCAGTTATCTGTCTTACTTCTGCTCTATATAGTCATAACCTTACCACCTTTTGTCCTTCCGAAGTGTATGTTGCTGTGCCACATAATACGAGAATACCCAAAATCGAATTTCCTCCAATACGTGTATTTTATTTTAATGATAAGTGCTATCAGCAAGGGCTTGAAATAGTAAAAGCAAAATTTGGTGAATTTAGAATATATTGTGTAGAAAAAACTATCTGCGATATGTTTAAATTCAGAGGAAAAATGGGTGAAGATTTGGCAGTTGAGGGGCTTAAAAATTACATTTCAACTAAAAAAGGACGAGACCTTGATAAGCTGATGGAATATGCAGATATTTGTCGTGTCAAGATTGTGATGGCACCTTATGTTAAAGCTATGCTGGGTTAAAAATGACACAAAAAGCTTCAAGAATGTTATGGCAAAGATTAAATTATTTTTGGAGTTGGTTGTTGATGAAGATGTTATTGATAAAAATTGGAATAAAGAAAAATGGAAATGGAATTGAAAGATAGAATGTCGGGTGTTTTGCCCTATCAGAAAAAACGGGTATCGCCGTATCACATTTATCCGCAATGGAAAATGATAA
>CAZLBO010000142.1:0-6281 GCA_964557725.1 uncultured Bifidobacteriales bacterium
TCAACTGATAGGTAAAGACGCTCATTTCGAAGTCACCCAGCTTCACATGTCTCCTATCGAAGGGTATGATGAGCTTGTTCAGCAAGTGGAGTCTCACCCTGAGGTTACCTATGCCGCTCCTTATATTATGTCACAAGCGGTTTTTGCTCGAAAGAAGAATTTTAGTGGGGGAATTGTTTTTGGGATTGACCCAGAAAAAAGTCAACATGTCATTAGTTTAAAGCAATTTATTCAATCGGGGTCTTATCAATTTGATTCCCTTCCCGATTCTCGAGGGGTACTGAGAGATGGGGTGATTATGGGCTATGCCTTGGCGATTCGTTTAAATCTACAAGTGGGCGATAAATGCTTGTTGTATGTTTTTGAAGAAGGAGCTGCTTTAGCGGGGAGCTTGATGCCAAAGGTTAAAATGTTTGTCTTGGCTGGTACTTTTGAAACGGGAATGTATGAGTTTGATCAATCCTTAGCCTACATTAGCTTACACGCCGCACAACGTGCTTTTAATATGGATAGTGCTGTTTCGGGGGTTCATGCAAAGGTTTTAAACCCGATGGAGAGTAAAGCGGTTTCTCAACAAATAGAAGATCAATTGGGGTTTCCCTTTACGGCAATTGATTGGCAAGAAAAGAACCGTACCTTAATTAAATGGATGGAAATAGAAAAAAGACTGATGGGCTTAGCATTGGGGATTATCATTATTATTGCGGCCTTTAATATTATTAGCTCACTCGTGATGAATGTAAATGATAAACATCGGGAGATAGGTATTCTCAGGGCGATGGGAGCAAGTAAACGGGATATATTGGGTATCTTTGTGGTCGAAGGGTTATTTATAGGTTTGCTAGGGTCAATGGCAGGCTTGATATTAGGATTAGGAAGCTGTTACCTTCAACAAAAATTTGGAATTATTACCCTACCTGGGGATGTTTATTTTGTGACGGTTCTTCCCGTTATTCCCATGGCAAAAGATGTAGTCAGTGTGATAGGCGTCACGGTTTTCCTTTGTGGAACGGCGAGTATTATTCCCGCCTTAAAGGCCGCGTGGCAAAACCCTGTGGAGGCCATTCGTCATGAGTAGTGAAGCATTGATTAAACTAGTGGGTATTGAAAAAAGCTTTAAGGATGCAGGAACAGAGGTTCATGTTATTCGTGGCCTAGACTTTATTGTTAACCCTGGCGATTATATAGCGATCAAAGGGACATCGGGAGCAGGTAAGAGTACTTTTCTGCATATTTTAGGGTTGCTGGATAAGCCGAACTCAGGGGAAGTTTATTTTTCGGGGAAGAACGTGACCCATTGTTCCGATAAACAACTGAGTAAAATAAGGAACCATAAAATTGGTTTTGTTTTTCAGTTTCATCACTTAATGCCCGATTTTAATGCCTTAGAAAATGTACTTATGCCTAAAATGATAGAGGGGCGTTTATCTTCTGCGGATAAAAAAAAGGCCAAAGAAATATTAGATAGAGTAGGCTTGTCAGAAAGAATGAAGCACTTGCCTTCTCAATTATCAGGGGGAGAACGACAACGGGTGGCTATGGCGAGAGCTTTAATACAGCAACCTAAACTCCTTTTAGCAGATGAACCTTCGGGCAATTTAGATGAAGAAAATACAGAATCGCTCCATCAGCTGTTTAGTGAATTACACCGTGAAACAGGGGTGTCTATTGTGGTCGTAACCCATGACCCAACATTGTATAACAAAGCCCATCAAAGATGCGTGATGCAAGAGGGGCTCATTGTTTCAGAAAAATAATGAATTATGCTAAAAGTTTGTGTTCAGTGTGGAACCACATGGGATGAAGTACTCACAGAGAAAAGAGTAGGTTGTGTACATTGTTATGAGGCTTTTTCAAAAGAGATAAAGTCACTTAAAGCTCTTTATTTTGGAAAAGGAGCTTTTTCTGAGGTCGAACCTCCTCAACAAAAAAAACCAGAGAATTCGGGGAAACTGCTTGAGCTCAAAGAACGACTCACAGGGCTTATCCAACAAGAGCGGTTTGAGGAAGCGAGCAAATTGAAAGATGAAATTTATCGGTTGAGTGAACATGGATCTCACTGAGCTTTTTATAGGGCCTCTTCCATGGGCAGAAGGTTCTAAAGAAAAGACGGTTTACTCGACAAGGGCGCTGTTTAGTTTAGCTAGTTTTTCCCGTTCCTTTTCTCATTTATTTGTTCATCGAATGACAGAGCCTCAATTAGAAGAACAATATGAAAGAACTTTACAAGAAGTAAAGGGTTTAGGGTTAAAAGAGAGTCTTTCCCTTAAACATTGTTCCGAACAAGAACGGTTTTGCCTTGAGGAGCGTTTTATTTTTTCTCCTCACCTGATGGAGTACCCTCACTCTTTGGGGCAGAAAGTGATTGAAAAAGGGCATTTAATGCTGTCCGATGACGATTCTGAAATAGCCCTCATCAATATGAAGGAGCAACTGACCTATTTAAAGACCTCCTCTGATTTTTTACAGAAAGGGAAGGGGTTAGGGAGTATAGGGGAGGTACATCAAAAACTAGAGGCACTTAAGAGCTTAAAAGATTTAGAGCATGGTTATTTGTTAGCCGATCCTCTTTTATCAAAAGCAGGGCTTCAATTAGGGTCTTTATTACACCTTCCGGGGGTTCATCATGGGGGCTATCTTGAGACTTTTGTGAGATCCGTTAAAGCCACAGGGTATGAATGGGTTGATTTGGGTGCGTTTTCTACCCATGGAGGCCTTTTTTGGCTTTCGAGTCGGGGCAGTGCTCAAGAGAGTGGTTTTCAAGACTTTGCACAGGATTATAAGGCTATTTGTTTGAAATTTCTTGATATTGACAGGGAAATAAGTGAAACTCTTTATGTAAAGGAAAGACTAAAGGTAGAGGATAAGGCTTTTCGGTCAAAGGCATTGCTTTTGTACGCGAGAAGACTAACATTTAATGAACTGTTAGAATGTATATCTTGGATAAAATGGGGGGTTTCTTTGAACTTAATGGATGCTAAAATATTGGAATGGTTAAATATTTTAATGGTAAAAACAGCACCAGGGCACCTTTCCTTGGGAGAGAGCAAAGATTTTTCAGAAGAAAAACAGGCTGAAGTAAGAGCAATGACGGTGCGATTGACTTTAGAGGGACTTCAATGAATAGAAGAACTATTTGTTAGGTGTCCCATTTATCTTATATTTTGTAAAATAATATTATTAATGGACGTGAAATTGGAGAATTTAGAATGAATGGCATGTTTACGGATAGAGTAAAAAAGGTAATGCAATTAGCGCGCGAGGAGTCTGTTCGACTGGGTAATGATTATGTGGGAACAGAACATCTTCTATTGGGCTTGATCAAAGAGGGAGAAGGGGTGGCGATTGTTGTCCTTAAAAACTTGGGGGTCGAGCTCGATGAGTTAGCAAAAAATATTGAAAAGTCGATTACGACTTCTGGGGGAATGATGACCATTGGTCAAATGATTCCTTTTACTCCACGTGCCAAAAAGGTGTTGGAGATAGCTGCGCAAGAAGCCCGTTCTATGGGACATAAATACATTGGGACAGAACATCTTTTATTGGCTTTGATGAAGGACAATGAATCTGCGGCTGCAAATGCGTTAGGGAGCATTGGAGTGGAGTACGATAAGATTAAAGAAGAAATTATAAGAGTCCTTCGAGGAGGAGACTCGGCGAGTTCAGAATCTTCTGGGGGATCACGAAAGAAATCCAAAACGGTTTTTCTGGATCACTTTGGTCGCGATTTAACCGAGATGGCAAAACAAGGCTTACTTGATCCTATTATCGGAAGAGGCCCTGAAATTGAACGTGTGATTCAAATCTTGAGTCGAAGAAAAAAGAATAACCCTGTATTGATAGGAGAACCAGGAGTGGGTAAGACAGCTATTGTCGAAGGACTCGCTCAAAAAATTGTGGAAAAGAATATCCCCGAAATATTAGAAAATAAACGGGTGGTTACTTTGGATATGGCCAGCATTGTAGCAGGAACTAAGTATCGTGGACAATTTGAAGAAAGACTCAAGTCTTTAATTCAAGAATTACAGAAGAATGAAAACATCATTATGTTTATTGATGAGTTACACACAATTGTAGGGGCAGGAGGCTCAGAAGGCTCTTTAGATGCTTCTAATATTTTTAAACCTGCGTTAGCTAGGGGCGAGTTGCAATGTATAGGAGCAACCACTTTGGATGAGTACAGAAAGTACATTGAAAAGGATGGGGCACTAGAAAGACGCTTTCAAACGATTATGGTAGAGGCGCCTTCGGTGGATGAAACCATTGAAATTATTAAGGGACTTCGTCCTAAATATGAGAATCATCATAAAGTAAAATACACGGATGCGGCTATTGTTGCAGCGGTTAAGTTGTCGGAACGGTATATTAGTGATCGATTTCAGCCTGATAAATCCATTGATATTCTCGATGAAGCAGGGGCTCAAGTACGTTTGGCTAGCCTAGCGATTCCTCCTGAATTGAGAGAGAAAGAAATTCATCTTGATAAAATCATTAAGGAAAAAGAAACTTCCGTAGAGAATCAAGATTATGAAGCAGCAGCAAACTTTAGGGATAATCAAGAGCGGCTCAAAGAAGAACTTGTAGAAATGAAGAATAAATGGAGAGAAACCAAAAAGAATGAACTGTTACAAGTAAAGGAAGATGACATCAAAGAAGTCATTACAAAAATCACTCGAATTCCTATGGTTAAAATGGAACGTCAAGAGACCGAACGTTTGATTCAAATGGAAGCGGAAATTAAAGGACGTGTTGTGGGTCAAGACCACGCCATCGAAGTAATTTCAAAAGCTGTGCGTCGCTCTCGAGCGGGTGTTCATACGAGTAAACGGCCTATGGGGAGTTTTCTTTTTTTAGGAGCTACAGGGGTAGGTAAAACAGAACTTGCCAAAGCATTGGCTGAATTTTTGTTTAATACAGAAGATTCTATCATTCGTATTGATATGTCCGAATACATGGAAAAATTCTCTGTTTCTCGTTTAGTGGGGGCTCCTCCAGGGTACGTTGGATATGAAGAAGGAGGACAGTTAACTGAAAAAGTGAGAAAGAATCCTTATTCTCTTATTTTACTAGATGAAGTGGAAAAAGCACACCCTGATGTTTTTAATTTACTGTTGCAAATTTTTGACGATGGGCACTTAACGGATAGTTATGGGCGTCATGTTAACTTTAAAAATACTCTGATTATTATGACTTCAAATCTTGGTACCCGAGATATGAAAAAGGGAGGCGGAATGGGCTTCTCCAAAAGTAATTCAGAGGATGAACAGAAAAAAATTGAAAAAATGGTATTTGAAGAAGTCAAAAGAGCTTTTAGCCCTGAATTTCTAAACCGTTTAGATGACCAAATTGTCTTCCGTCCTTTATCGAAAGAAAGCATGCATTCCATTGTGAAGATTCTTCTCAAGGACTTGGGTAAGCGTTTAAAGGAAAAGAGAATGAAGATTGACATTAGCGCCGAAGCTTTGGAGTTGATTGTCGAGACAGGCTTCGATCCTTTATTAGGAGCAAGACCATTGAGAAGGTCTGTTCAGCGGTTAATAGAGGATCCTTTAGCAGAAGAAATTCTTTCTGGTCGAATTCCTGAACAATCTTTGGTGATTATTGGTCGTGCGGATGATAAGCTGACTTTTAATCGTGAAGAGTGGATTGTAGAAGAAAAAGACATCATCTCTGATGAAGTCTCCGATCTCGTTTCTGGTCAGTAACTTCCCTTAAATTTGAATGAGTGCTTGATGTACTCATTCAAATTCTGGTTATAAATGGATCTGGGTCAATTTTGCTTATCTTGATCGTTAAGCAAAAGAATTCTAGTAAAATGCGCAAATAATCAATTGAATTCTTACTGTTGTTTTTGTGAGATGTTTCTATTTTATTAGAATATTTTGAAAAAGGTGTTTTAAGATGAAAGTAGAATTTAGCTGATGAGAAAAATTCAAAAACGAAACTTTGTTTTATTTAGCTGTCTGTTATGCTGTTTGGTTTTTTTTAACCTAAGTTTTGGTGAGGAATCGGAAAAGAAGTACGATTTAGGGCTGGACTTGATTAATCCAGGTTTTGATGTCAGATACTCTTTTGTAGAAAGATTAAAACTGATTTTAGATGTTGAGTTTAGTGTTTTTGCTAGGACAGGGCTAGGGAAGAATGATGCTTTTATAGGGTCGTCATTTCCCGAGGTGTATTTGTTTGCTCGGTATAGAACTCTAGAAATTGGGAAGGTCCTTTTTCTCATTGTAGATATTGGCTATAAGGATAGTATGTATGAAAGTATTTTTGATTTTAAA
>CAZLBO010000143.1:0-6267 GCA_964557725.1 uncultured Bifidobacteriales bacterium
AATTTCTTTTTTCTCGACTTTATCTTCTGGCTCATCCAAAGCCGAGGCGTTGTAATAACTCTGCCTCTTAAAGTTTCCACCCGATGTATACCAACCTGCTTCCTTTTTTAATAAAGCTTTACCCAGTGACCATGCGTAAATCCCTCCCGTTCCTGTTTGAGCCAATAACTCTAAACTTCCCGAACGATCCATATCATATAATGTAAGATGCACATAAGGGTTCACATCGCCCGTATCCAAATTAGCCCCCCCCACAGTAAGTGGCCAATCCTTTTTCGTTAAGCTCAACACCCCTGTTTGTCCTTTTATTTTATCCCCATTAAAAGAGTTGGTACTCAAAGCTTTTCCTTTGCTATCCAACGCCCAAACAAGACCATCAGGAGAAGCCACTAACACTACTGTTTTTTTGTCTAATTCAAAAACTAAAGGGGTTGAGTTGACCACTGTAATGGGGTAGCGTTTAGTGGAGTATAAAAACCCAACACTTTGCTTTTCCGCTAACTTAAAAGGAACTTCAAAAGCAGACTGATTCCTGTAATCAAAGGTGCTTACCACACTCGGGCCCGTAAAAATAATATCGGGGTAACCATCGCCATTGATGTCTGCAATAGCAGGGGGGCTTCTATCTTCTGTGATGTACTCCACTTTATTATCCCCATCTAAAACAGTTGTTGTTCTCACTTTATTTGCGGGGAAGTGAGGAAGAGCTTTTCCCTTTAAATCCATTATATTTGTTTTTAGTCGTGACCCCATCACCAACAATTCAATCTCATCATCCCGATTAAAATCGGAAGCAAGAATGTTAAAAAACTCTCCCCCCCTGTTCCAGCCAGAACTTTTTGTAATCTCAGAGGCAGAACCCTTATCAATATTCACTAACACAACTCGCCCTTTATCCCCCGCAAGTGCCACTCTCGGATCAGAGGAACCCGATACATAAAAACTCGCAAAAGAATGGTAAGTAATTGAAGGAAGCTTAATACTCTCTACTTCACTCCCATCAGCAGCGTAGCCTTTCAAAATCTTTCCCTTCGTCACCACCCATACCTTACCATCAAATACCATTGGGCCAATCACTCCTTCTGCCGAAATACTTTTTCGAGAGTATGTACTATCATTTTCTCTATTTTTAACAGAGTCCATATTATCTATACGCATTTGGGATAGATGTACTTTTCCATCTGCTGTTAATACAACAGAAATCGAGTCATTAAGTGCAGCACTTCCTATAGGCTTCTTGTTAAATGCAAGCCCTAGCGAATAAACAGGCAAACGAGTGGTGTCTCGATTCAAGCCCGTAGGTAACAATGTTTCCAAAGAATCATAAGGTTGAGAAGTACCTAAAGTATCAAAAGGCCTCACCAACCCCTCTCCTTTATTACTATAAACTTCCAAGTATCCATTATCTTTTGCAGACGACACCACCACCCCTGCCGAATAGTTTAAAAGAGTTAACGCTTGAGGGTTTGTTGCTTTTGTCGTAAAGAGAGGCCACCGCCAATCTTCTTTTAATGAAATACTTTTATTTAAACCCCAGTGCACTCTTATCGTTAGGCTTGAGTCTGAAAAGTTAAGCACCGAATCGCCAGAAATAAAATTCTTTGTCCGCAACAATTTCTTTCCTTTAGGAACAAGACCTTCTAAAACAATATGACTTCTTCCATCATTCCAAGAGTTTGTATTTGCAAAGCCAACAGGAGTAATGTATCGAATCGTATCCTGTTTCCACTTTCCCTTTTCTTTGTATTTTCGGATATGAGGTAACATATCAGACCCCGAGCCAAAATCAAATACCGATTGACCAAGTTGATCTTTTCCCTCTTGCCCTATTGAAAGAGCCCCATCTGCCTCAACAAGATTAATGCCCAATAACTCTTTACTTTCATCTTCCGATCCATTCACATAGCCATATCGAATACTATTTTCGATAAACCACTCGTTGATATGCCAAACTAATAACCCTGAAGAAGGAATCCCCACATCAAAGCTACTGACATCTGTAATCACCCCTTGAGGCTTTCTTTTATTTACTTCGCAATTCTTTCCCAAACTATCACATAGAGAATCCAAAAACAACGAATCCATAAAATTAATAGACACTTTAATCGAGTCGTTCTCTGAAAAGTCACTCAAGTCTTTCCCTTGCTTGCTGTAGTATATAGTCACCGAATCATTTACCGCCCGTTGTCGGTTTTCGACCAATAAATACTCTCTATCGTTAATTGGAATTTTTAAGGAGGTTGCTTTATTGTCCCCTTCACTTCCCAATAGAGGGCTCCAAAGCGGGTAATCTTCTCTACTGTTTTTTCCTGGTCTTGCAAGCACAGGCTCATCCCAACCCATATAATAACGAAGCCATGCAGAAGGGTAGACGGGGATATATCCACGCAAGGCTAAAAAGCCCACATCCATTCCATCAAAATAACCCAACTGTGTAAAACCTGTTCCTATATCCCAAGTGTTAGGGATTCCTATTTGCCGAGAAATTTGATTGACTAATATTCCATTGATACCAAAATTTACACCATCTTGAGAGGCTGCTTCACTTAAGATCATCACTTCTTTAATTCTCTTTCCACCTTCCACTAACACGCCTAATGTATCCTCTCTTTGAGGAAGCTCTTTGTCTGTTTGTTTTTTAGAAATGTTTTTTAGGTTTTCGAGAAAGTCTCTTTCTGTCGCAAAAAAGTCATTAAAATCACTCGGAGTATCCGCCCCCAGTTGCCCTAGTTTACCCCCATCAATCATTCCTGAAATCCCTGCATGAAAGATTAAATAACTGCGAAACTTATTGGTACTCGTTATCTCCGGTAATTTAAAAGGGTTTTCCTCTTTTCTTTTGCTTGAATTTGCCTGTCGTATACTTTCAGACACAAAGGACATCAATGCTTCTCCGTAGCGCTCATCAAAAACTCTTTTCTTCTCATCACTATCCCGCTGTGGATTATAAGCCCCCATGGACTTACTTAATTTATAGGGAACTTTAACTTCTCCATTCTTATCAGGCTCCGGAAACAGCTTCCATGTAATATATAAGTTTCCTTTGGAAATTTTTTGGAAATAATTTCGAGCAAACTCCATGTGCTTATCTAAATAGCTTCTGTGTTTTCTATATCCATCGGGGTCGAGTTTTAGACTTGTATCCTTTGCCGAATTAAAGGTTCCTAGCCCTGTAGTCAAAGCATTATCATTCCCTTGCTCCGACTTAAACTCCACATACATCACCACAATCTCTAGAGTATCCACTTCCCCCGCACCTTTTTTAAACAGTGGCTTTGGCTGGTTGGGAGCATTCAATAAAACATTAGAATTAACTCTAGGGCCTTTAAAAAATAAATTTCTATTTGAAAGTACACCTGAATAGGATAACTGCACAAGAAGCAATGCCCCTATGCCCAGTAATTTCAACGACATCATAGCCCCTAATCCTTTTTTATCTGTAATTGATTGATTCATATTGTTGAAAAATTAATCTATAAAATGTTCCCACACTACTCACTAATTGCCACCCCTTTTGGGATATTTAAGTAAAACGGTGATTTTTTAAGCTTAGGGTTATCTCTTATTTTCTTGTACTTCATTTCTAGCTGCTTCTCCCCTTTAAAAAACAAGCTTATTCTTTGAGGCACTACCCGCTGGTTTTCCACATGAAGCTCTTTGTACTCTATCCTATACCCTTGTTTCTCAGAGAAACTTAAATATCCAGTCGCACCCAGCCCTTCCTTGTCTCCTTGAGGTATGAGACCATTCCATAGCGCGTCAAAAAAAGGTTTCCAATAAACATTCTCCAAATCAAAAACAGGGAAAGAAACACTCTCTGGCTCCCCTGCATAAATAATTTTTTCGGAAGGAACATAAAGAGCCCAAGTAGAATCTTTGACCCAATAAAATGTTCCTAGGTGTTTATTCATCAAACCTTTTAGCTCAAGCTTATACCTTTTTTCAGGAAGAATACTTATCACCCCTTGAATGTTCTTTTTCTTCTTTTTTTCATATACCGTTAGTTTTACCAAGGCGACTAACGAATCAGGCTTTCTATAATTTACTTGAGAGAGGTCAACAGGTTCCTTTTGTTTCGGTTTCTGACTACAAGACAAGCCAATGGATAACATGATTGCCCATTGGCAAAAAAACAGAACTGAGTCCTTTAATTTAATTTGAGGTTCGCCTGTTTGTGAAAAGGATCTGCTTTGAGAATGAGAGACCACTGCTTTTTCGCTTGATCCATCTGCCCTAGTTTTTCTAAAATCATTGCTAAATGCTCAAGTATGGTAATATCTTGCATTCCCACCTCTATGGCTTTTTCAAGATATTCTTTAGCCTTTTTGTAATTCTCTTTTCTATAAAACCACCAGCCTTTTGAATCAAGATAAGCCCCATTCTCAGGCTCAATCACAAGTGCTTTATCAATCAATCGGCCTGCATACTCAAGTTCTTTATTCATCTCCACTAACATATAACCTAAATAATTTAAGGCGATAACATTATTTGAATCCACATTAATTAATTTTTTAAAATAGGAAACAGCTTCTTTTATTTTCCCCGATCTCTCAAGCGTCGTACCCAACTCAAATAAAACCCTCGTGTCTTCGGGGTCTAAATCATAAGCTGTTTTTAAATTTTTAATGGCCCTTTCTTTTAGTTCAATTGTTCGAACAATTTTTGCAGAGTCTAACACACCGTCCATTCGGCTCTCTTTTTCTATTTTGTTTGCCCAACGACTATCAATCATCCCCAATAAAAACCAAGAGTATGTCGAGCTTTCTAACTCTTTTGACATTTTAGTGGTTAACTCATGAGCCTTGTCATACCTTCCTTGTCGTAAATAAAAGTATGTCAGCTGTGCCCAATAGTCTTCTTTGCTTTTATCTAAATATAAAGCTTTTTTAAACTCTCTTTCCGCCGATTCTTTCTCTTTTAATAAATCAAAAACGGATCCTAAATAGTAATGGTAAACGTCGTTTTCTGGTTTTATTGTCAGTAATTTTAAAAAGAAGGGTTTAGCTTTTTCATACTCTCCTTGGGAAAATAAAAGAGAAGCGTATCCAAAAAGAAAAGAGCTCTTTTCTGGATACTCAGCAATCAATTGAGTATAGATGCTAAGAGCCGTATCGGCCTGATTCAGCGCCACATATGCTCTTGCTATTTGCACCTGATAATAAGCATTTTTAGGGTCTTCACCTTGTAACTTTTGATAGGTTTCTAAAAATAAATCAATTTGATTTGTTGCCTCATACAAGGCGGCAATTCTCTCGCCAAATAAACTCTTCCCTGTACTCAACCAAGCATCTTGATACACTTGAAAGAGATTTTTTTTATCCTTTTTTATATGATACAAGCTTGCCAACTTATCTACCATTCTTTCTGAATAATCAACCAAAGGAACAAGCTGTTTTAGCATTTGTATTTGACCGTCTGTATCTTCTTTTTGCTCATACAGCGTCATTAAAATATACAAAGCCTCCTTTTCATCTCCTTTTATTTCCAAAACGGAGGTATAGAATAAAATAGCCGAATCTAAACGATTTGTTCGGAGGTATAGTTCTCCCATTATTTTTTTCTCTTCTAAGCTGGCTTCTCCTGGCAAGGCAAGAGCTTTATGAGCGAGCTTAAGTGCTTTTTCATTTTTCCCTGCTTCGCTATATTTTTTACTGAGAAAAAAATACAACTCTCGATTATTTTTATCAAAATCTAATGCAATGGAATAATAGTCCAGTGCCACCTCAATATTTCCTTTTACCTCCTGTTGCCTTCCACGCAAAAAGAAGTCATGGGCTACCGATTTTTTTTCTGAACTCGTCATATTGAGTTCTGGTTCTTCGAATATTGGCTTACTCACATTTTCTTTAGGTGGCACAGAAGAACAACCTGTAAGCATTAAAAATGCAAACACAAAGCAAAGGGATATCCATCTTGTTTTATTCATTACAAGTAACATACCTTATTCACCTTTTTGAAACGATTAAATGCACCATTAAACCTTTTTTTATCAACCCGCCTGCTTTTGGCTTTTGACTAAGGACAGTATTGGGCTTTACTCCTTTCGCCCTCCTCCATTTCGGTTTTCCGAGCTTCATTTTTGCACCATGGATAAGTGTTTTAGCCTTCTTTAATGACAAACCTATGTACCGAGGAATCAAATTCTCTTTTGCCACCTTTGAATGGCTCATATAAACTTTAATCGGTGTTTCAAAAGAAAGCCGACTCCCTTCTGGAGGTTCCGTTTTGATAATCACACCCTCTGTGAGCTGTGATCCAGAGACTTCC
>CAZLBO010000144.1:0-6260 GCA_964557725.1 uncultured Bifidobacteriales bacterium
AAACGGGCTTACCTTTTATTGGGATATTGTTTCTCCCCTTAATGCTCAATGCTTTTCCTGGTAAACAAGCGGTGGGGGCCTTGCTTCCTCTTCTGTTGATAGGAGATGTCATTGCACTTTATTTTTATCGAAAAAACGCAAACTTAAAAATTCTCTTCAAATTACTCCCATGGTTGGGTATGGGTATTCTTGGGGGTTGGCTGGTACTCCATCTTTTAAATGATGCAAACATCTTACCTGTTTTAGGTGTGCTTATCCTTTTGCTTATCGGTTTTGATTTGTTATCTAAAACTCATCGGTTTAAAAATGTAATGGAAAAAAGATGGATGGCTTATCTCACAGGGATAACAGCAGGGGTTTGTACAACAATTGCAAATGCCGCAGGGCCTGTAGTCAGTGTTTATTTGGTTGCAATGAAGCTAAAAAAAAATGAATTTATGGGGACAGCCGCTTGGTTATTTCTTGTGGTAAATAGTATCAAGCTCCCTATATATATTAGTCAGGGAATGATTAATAGGGAAAATATAAAGTTTACATTAATCATGGCTGTGTTTGTTGCGTTAGGTGCTTTTATCGGAAGAAAGATATTAAAAAAAATAAGCCAAGATTTATTTAACGGATTGGTGGTCGTATTGTCGATTGTGACGGCAGGGTCTTTAGTCGTAAAGTATTTTATTGAATAAAGGGGAAGTAAATGGTGGGTAATTCAAGAGTTAATAAGTGTTTAATGGGAGTTGTTTTCTTCTTCATGCTGATGGCTTGTAAAGAGAGTGAGACAAAGAACAAAGTAGAGGAAAGACCCCTTACCCTAGAACAAAAAGCGAGTAAATTAATGGGAAGCTATGGGTGTTTAGGTTGCCATAGTGCCGATGGGTCTCGTTTGGTTGGGCCTACCTTTAAAAATATTTGGGGGCGAAAGACTCGGCTACAAGGAGGAGGAGAACTGGTTGTGGATGAAGATTATTTAAAACGATCTATATTAGCCCCTCAGTCAGAAATTGTAGAAGGTTATACCGTAGGGGTGATGCCCACAGTTAAAGCGAATATAGATGAAATTCAGCTAATGGTGGATTATTTAAAGACCCTGTGATAAAATAAGGGCATGAGTGGGGAACTTCCAAAAAAACAATCTGAATTGCTTGAATGGTCAAAAAGCATCAAAAAGAAGATAGCAGAGAATGTCATTATATCTAAAAAAGAGCAAACCCTTTATCTTGTTTGTTTAGTCCAACAAAAACAAACCCGTCAGCAACAAGGGTATTCCCTTGATTAATATTTTAATAATTCAAACTCATAACCCAGGGGATGTGGTGATGAGTTTATTTGTGCTTGAGGCAGTAAAAAAAAAGTACCCCGATTCGCAAATTGATTTTATCGTTCACCCCGAGAGTGCTGTCTTGGTAAAAGGTCACCCTTCAATTCATCAAGTGTATATTGTTCCATCGGATCAGGTAAAATCCAGCTCTCCCGATAGGGAAGTATCAGAACTCCTTGAGGTAATGGAAGATTTTATTGAAGGAATGATGACGACACATTATCAGTTATCCCTTAACTTGAATCAAGAATATTTTTGCGCCTTAATACATGGGTTAATTTCGTCAGACAAAAAAATAGGCTTTACATTTTCAGGAAATAATCATTTTCAGGTTGAACATCGTATGATGGAACATCTTTTTGCGATTCCTGTGGACAGAAGTCGTAATCCTTTTCATGTTGTGGATGTATTTAAGCAAACTTTTTGGGGAGAGGGAATACCCCCTTCCTGTGCGAAGCTACCTCCTTTGCCTGATGTTGATAAAGGTATGTACCCCCATGATCTTCAATTTATTGTTTTTCAAATAGGTTCTGCGTGGATGGGAAAGCGGTGGCCACTTAAATATTGGGCGGTATTGTTGCAGAGCCTTTCTCAACATTTCCCGATTGTCTTTGTGGGTTCTACCGAAGAATTAAAACTTTGGAATGATTTAATTACCTGTTTGCCCTCAAACTTTTTTAGAGAAAAAAAGAATGTTTATAATGCAATGGGTAAAACCACTCTGTTAGAATCGGCTACGCTTATTAAAAAGGCGAAGTTACTTATTACAGGAGATACCGTTGCGATGCACTTGGGTGCTGTCTGTCAAACAAAAACTATTGCTCTATTTGGTGCTTCTAACCCTGTGGAAACAGGTCCCTACGGAGAGGGGCACTTTGTTTTTCAAACAAGTATAGAGGTCAAAGAACAACTACCCTTGGGGGTGACATCTGAAGGGTTGGAAAAAATCAAACCACATTATATTTCAGATTTTGTTCTAAAAGGGTTTTGTCCTTCTGATGTATCTATTTGGGAGACGGGTTGGAATAAAGAAACATGCCGTTGGGAGCTGAAAGGAAAAGAGGGAGAACTTCATCCTTTTCAGAAGGAGAACATAAATATATGTGAGAAAGAAGGGGATTGTTTCTTTTCAGAAGCAAACAAAGGCTTGCGGATAAATAAAATACTTCAAGAGGTTATTTCTCACATAGAAAACTGCATGATTAATTTAACTTCTGAAAACCTTTTTCAGCTACAAGAGGCCGATAGGCAGTGGGCAGAAATCACCTCAAAAAGTTTGTTGTGGGAGGCTTACCGCATTGCCCTGAATGGATTGCCGATGGATAATTTACAGCTTTATCTTCGCAAGAGAAAAGAGCGGTTGTGGCAAGCGGTGGAAGAAGAAAAGGCATCTTATCAGGCCGCTATCTCCTTGGAAAAGGATTGATTAAAGCTTTTTACTTTATCCATCATTTGAAAGGCGATAAATTCTTCTTCAATAATACTATTTCCACCGATTAAGGTAATGTGATTTAAATGGGAACTCTGCTTGATTCGCTTCATGCAACTCAGGCTAATAAAAGCCAATTCATGGCAGTCTAAGGTAATGTGTTGAGATTCTTCAATATGGTAAATAAGACTGTTGAACTCTTTGCCTTCTTCCATAATGTTGTGACAGGATAAAATGTTTCCCGTTTCATCGTGTTTGACTGTAAAAGAAAAAGGATGTTCTTCAGAAGAGTTTAAACCGACAACTTTTCCCCATTCCTTTGTGTTTAATTCTAAAAAAGAGGGGATGATATTAAAAATTTGGTCGAGGCCTGTGGTTTCTAATAAGTAAGAGAACTTTGTGGAAGGGTTTAGCACCCCAAAATAAGCTCGTTTATCTCTTGATAGCTTGTAGCCCTGAACAATCGCTCCAAGACATTGGCTTTGCATTATTTCAGCGGCTTGGCAATTGATTAGTATGGGTTTGTTGTTCTCGCTTAAAAATGTTTGAATGGCTTGGATAAAGCTTCGTGAATCTTCTAAATCAAATTCACCAGGGATTTGAATCATTCTAAATATATCTGAATGGTATGTTTTTATTGTCATAGGGGTGCTTGTTGGTTAATGCTGTAATCGATAATAAAATTATAGATCAATAAAGAATCAAAATCAATGACTTTATAACTTCAAAGGGAGCTGTCGTTGTGTTAGGAAGAGGCTAACAGCTTAAGACATTGTTCTACCGCTACTTGCGCTCCATTGCTTTGTCCCATTGCTTCCCAAAGAATGTTTGTAGAGGGTTGTTCTTCAAAGGCCTTTTTTACATGTTGGTCAAAAGTAACTTGAGTTATTCGAGACTTTAGGGTTAGGTGCTCTAAAAAAAGAGGGCTATTTAAAAGGATGTTAGGTAAGCTGATGTATTTGGTTTTTAAAAGCATTTTGCCGATGTAATAAGTGGGCGGATCAATTACACCAAGCACATAAGTAGGGATGCCTGCAAGAGCGAGTTCCAAGGTGTTTGTTCCGGGAAAGGCAATCGCTCCCTCTCCTTTTTCTATAGCTTCAGAAAAGTCACAAGTCATAGAGGCAAAGGAGAAGGCTTTAAGTAATATCGAAGCTTCCCCCCTAAGAAAGGGAGGCACTACAACTAAGTATCGATTGTGACGGTCAAGAGTTTGGGAGGAATAGATGAATTTTAAATATAGGGGTAAATTCCTTTTGAGAATGGAGAGGCGGCTACCAGGAAGAAGTAAAATAAGTCGTTTGTTTTTAGGAGAAGAAGGTGTTTTTTTTTGAAAGAAGTGAGCCTGTGTCACTTGTGCATGAACTTGTTGATAATAGTGAATATCCATAGGGAACAATACATGAGTAAAAACTTGGTTAAAGTCATGGATGTTCTTTTTTTTATAAGCCCAAACTTGAGGGGGACTAATGTAATAGACGGGGAAGTGGTGCTTTTTGCAAAGTTTTAAAAGCTTGCGGTTTAAGCCTGGGTAGTCTATTAGAATCACTAAGTCGGGAGAGTGATGGAGAAGCCAATGTTTAACAACAAAAAAAACTTTTAATAGAAAGGGAAGTGAAAAAATAACATCTTGTATTCCATTGAGAGCCAGCTTTTTTAAAGGAAATAGAGCCGTTTTTTTTTGTATGGCTTGGGCTTCTCCTCCTAGTTGAAAGAAGTCTAGTTGAGAGTACTTTTGTTTTAAGGCATACATAACCTTTTGAGCAACTTGATGGCCAGAAGCTTCTCCAGCAGAAATAAAAACTTTTTTGCGAGAGGCTACTATGTTAGACATCGAAAAAGGGGAGGTCCATTAATTGGGAGTAATGGAGGTGATCTAAATGATTGGGGTTAGAATCTTTGGGTTTGGGATGTACCCAAATGGTTGTCCAGCCTTTTTGCTTGGCCGCGTCTAAATTAGGTAAAGAATCGTCCACAAAAATAATCTCTAGATTGGAGCCATGCTTTTGTGATAGGCCACTTTCAACTTGGTCGTAAGCTTGTTTATTGGGCTTTCCTACCCAATCTAAATACTCCAAATCAAATAAATGGTCATAAAAAGGGGCGTTTTCTTTTATTAACCCCATGGAGGTTAGCCCTTTAATGGCCCAATCAGCTCTTGCATTGGTAAAAATGGAGATGGGAATTTTTTGATTATTAAGCCAAAATTTAAGGGCGGAGTCCTTTTTGGGTAGGTTTTTGGATTTAATATCTTGAATAAAATCAAAAAAATCATGGGGGCTTGTGGAATGATGTTTAATTAAGCCCCCCAGTGTAGAACCAAATTCGGAATTGTATGTTTGCCGTAGTAAATTGGCTTGATGGGGCTCTAAACCAATATTTTCGCTGATAAATTGTGTAATGAGAGAATCAAGCTCCATTAAACCATCAGATAAAAAAGGCGATAAAGTGTTGTCGTAGTCTAATAAAAGGATTTTTTTTGGTTTATTCATTCTTCTCTTTATTTATAAAAATGAATATTAGTGCGATAGTTTTTAAATTTCTTTTGATGGAAAAAAAACACCTTTTATCAACTCCTCCAGAAGAGTGGCCAAAATGGGCCAACGAAATGGGCGAGCCTTCTTATCGAGGCGTACAGTTGCGTGATTGGGTGTTTAAACATTTTGAAGATCAATTAAGCGAAATGAGCAATATATCCAGTTCATTTCTTAAAAAAATGACTGAGAAGGTGGAACTTCGCACTTTAAAGATTGAAGAACAGCAACTTTCCCAAGACGGAACGGTCAAATGGGCTTTTGAAACCTATGATGGGCATTTTATAGAAAGTGTTTTGATCACAGAGGGTAAACGGAACTCTATTTGTGTCTCTTCACAGATTGGGTGTGCTATGGGCTGTAAATTCTGTAATACAGCCAAAATGGGCTTGATAAGAAACTTAAGCGTCGGTGAAATCTTAGAACAATTTTTAATTGTTAGCCAATTTTTAAAAAAGAGAGGAGAAAGGCTCACAAATGTTATCTTTATGGGTATGGGTGAACCTTTACACAATTTTGAAACCGTTTTGACGGCTTGCCAAACACTTTCTGCGGAACTGGGGTTCGGTTTGTCTAAGAGAAGAATTACCGTTAGCACTTCGGGTTTAGCCTCAGAAATCATAAGGTGGTCTCAAGAAGGAAAAGGCTTCAAGTTGGCTTTTAGCCTCAATGGGAGTAACGATAAAGTTAGAGAAAGCATTATGCCTATCAACAAAAGATACCCCATTGAAAAGTTATTGGAAGCTGCAGATATTTACTTTGAGGCAACAGGCCAACGAATTACTTTTGAGTATGTGCTTATTTCAGGGGTTACATGTAGCGCCGAATGGGCATTAGAATTAAGAAAGATAGCCAGTAAGAGGGATTGTAAAGTAAATTTAATCCCTTTCAATCCTGGAGGGATGGGGGAATTTCAAAGTCCATCCAATAAAGAAGTCGAAGAATTTAAAAACATATTAAGTCGCGGGCATTTTCCAGTGAC
>CAZLBO010000145.1:0-6230 GCA_964557725.1 uncultured Bifidobacteriales bacterium
AAAAATTCATCAAATTTTTGATATCAATGCCTCCCTCGGATCAAAAATAACAGGATCCACAGGTCTCGGTTTATTTTTACTTAAAAATACGACTTTAATTCGTAATATTCGCAAAAAAACAGCAAAACCATCTTTTTAAATATTTTTTGTTACCCTTTTCTATTTGTGATCGTCTAAAGAGCATGAATAAAAATACAGTTTTCCTTCGAGTCGCCTTATTTCTTCTCATTTTGGCATTAGCCAGTTGCCTCAATCAAGGCTCTCACTCCCTTCAACCTAAAAATGATGACAGTACCCTCAAGTTACTTTTTAAAACTCCTGCTCAATTTAAACTTCAGAATATCTTTATTGATTCTATTCAAATTAGAATGACAAAGGATCAATCAATCGAATTTAATCAAAGGATGAAGTTTGAAGGAGATGAGTTTACCCTTACCAACCTCACCCCTGGTGAAAAGAAAAAGCTAGAAGTCTTTCTTTATGACAGTAATCAAACGCTAACTTACCAATGTACCAAGGATAGTGTTACAATTGTCATTGGCCAAACCAACGAGGTATCCGTCAACTGTATTCCTGAATTCTCTATTTTAAAAATCAACTTTCCCTTAGGTCTTAATAACCCCGATAAAATTAGCCAGGGAAACTTAAAGTTGATTCACGGAACGGACACTTTAACTTCTCCTTTAACTATTGTCGGTGAATTAGGCCTTTTTGAATTATTACAAGTAAAAGGAGATGTTAAGTATGAAATACAAATCAACTTAAAAACAGTAGACGGGACAACCGTTTATCAAGAAGAAACCGATTCTCTCTTAGTTGTCAAAGGCCAAGTCACAAACTTAGAGATCTTCTTAAAAACGACTCAAGGGAAGCTCTTTCTCTCCCTAAACATTCCTCCAACCCCTCTCATCCAAGCCTCCGCAAGCCCTATCAACGGCTTAAAACGCTCTCCACAAGCAAAAGAAATTATCTTTAGTGAGTTTTACCCTTCTCCTACTGTGGCAGATGGAAACAGTCAAGGCGAGTGGATTGAAATTTACAACCGCACACACGACACCTTGCAATTAGGCAATTGCAAAATTTCTAAAACAAAAGGATCTAATAGTACAACCACTAGTACTCAAATTGAGAGTGGCAGTCTTATTTTACCAGGACAAGCTCTTGTCTTCGGAAAGGATAGCGTCAAATTTAGAGATCTGCCTTCAACTATGAATTTAGTCGATACGAAACAAAGTATCCTGTTCGTTTGCCATCTTAACTCTACGCCTCTTGTTATTGACTCTATCGCCTACACCCTCGAATACCTATCCACCGACTCCATTGCAGCGGAAACAAATAAGGTCTCCACTTTAAATCCCTATTTTATAGGTCAAAATGCACAAAATGCCAACTGGTGCCTGACTCAAACAGAATCAAATACTCAGCAAGCGACTCCTAAGAATATTTACACTTCTTGCAATTAATTAGACTTTTTTTACCCTCTGTATGATATACTCTTTACTCAGTGAGTAGGGGGATCTATGACAGAAAATTCAACAACTAAAAATTGGCATGCCATTTATACACGATCAAAATGTGAAAAGGTTGTCTATGAGAGACTTCAAAAATTTTGTGAACCTTATTTGCCTATGCATAAAGTACAAAGGCAATGGTCCGATCGCATCAAAACCCTTCACCTCCCCTTAATTTCCTGTTACGTCTTTGCTTATATGTCAAGCGATCAAAGGTTTGAAACCTTTCGAGATCCCAATATTATCAGCATTCTAAGTCGCAACGGAAAGCCTTTAAAAATCCCTGAAAAAGAAATCGAACTTTTGAGACGAATTGAACTAAGCAGAACACCTTTTCAATTTACACAGCACCACTATGCATTTTCAATTGGAGACAAAACCATCTTCAATTCTGGCCCATTATACGGGCAAGAAGCTTATATAGAGAAAATCTATAATGATACATGGGTTTATGTAAGAGTGCCTACATTAGGTGGGTTCTTCAAGGCAAAACTAAAGACGCTCTCCCCTGATATCTCAACACTTTCTGAAGAAGTTAAGGAAAAAGCTTCTTATAAAAGCTCATTAACTTATTAATGAGTTGACTTTTCTCTCTCTAAAGAGATATACTGAAATTAGATTGATGCCTTATAAAGAATAGCCCATTGTGGCTTTCATCGGCGAAGCCTCGTTTATTAACAAAAAACACCTCCACATTTGAATATCCCCTATTTTAAACCTTCGCTTTCTGAGGGCTGTTTAGAAGCAGTTAAGAAGGTTCTACAATCCCATTGGCTTACTACTGGGCCCGTAACATTAGAGTTTGAAAAAGCTTTCGCCAAATATGTAGGCTCTCGATATGCCGTTATGCTTAACTCCTGTACGGCAGCTTTACACCTTAGCTTAAAGGCCATTAACCTTAACCCTAATGATGAGGTTATTACCACTCCTTATACATTTGCTGCAAGTGCAGAGGTTATCGAATATTTTAATGCTCGCCCTGTCTTTGTAGATATCAGACCCGATACTTTAAATATTGATGAAAAAAAAATTGAAGAAAAAATCACAAAAAAGACACGCGCTATCTTGCCTGTTCATTTTGCAGGTCACCCTTGTGAAATGGATACCATTAAAAAAATTGCAAAAAAATATGAGCTTAAAATTATTGAAGATGCAGCCCACTGTACACCTGCTTTTTACAAAGAAAAAGCTATTGGTACTTTAAGTGACTGTACCTGTTTTAGCTTTTATGCAAACAAATGTATTACCACTGGTGAAGGCGGAATGCTAACTACAGATAATCAAGAAATATATGAATCTGTGCTTTCTTTAAGATTACACGGAATGTCAAAAGATGCCATCAATCGTTATAATACTAAGGGGAGTTGGAATTATAGTATTTCACAAATTGGTTATAAATATAACCCCACCGATACCTCTGCTGCAATGGGACTGAGTCAACTCGCAGAAGCTGATTCTTTTCTAAAAAAAAGAGAAGAAATTGCCACACGATACACTCATAACTTAAAGAACAATCCTCACATTCAAATCAATCAACCTTTAGAACATGTTCATTCTTCACGACATCTCTTTCCTATTCAGCTCAAAGGGCAGCTCATAAAAAAGAGAGACCAGATTATTGAATTTTTAAAACAAAAGGGAATAGGCACAAGTGTCCACTTTATCCCTCTTCACATTCAACCCTATTATCAAAAAAAGTATTCTTATCAGCCTCAAGACTTTCCCATTGCATTTAAAACATTTGAAAGAAGTATTTCTTTGCCAATATACCCTTCTCTAACGAGTGAAGAGGTAGATTATATTTGTCAAATACTAAATGAAATCACACTCTAAATTATTGATCATTTCTATGGAGTTCCCCCCTGACCCTGGTGGTATAGGCTCTCAGGCCTATAACTTAGCAAAAGAATTTTCAATATTAGGATTTAATGTCCATGTTATATGTCCAACATCACCTGATCAAGATACATCACATTTTGATAGACAGCAAGGCTTCAATACCTCTAGATTAAAAGACTCATCATCCCTTTTAAAATACCCTGCCAGAATAATTCGTGTATTGCGACTCACTATTAAAAACAGACCTAATATCATTATTGCGTCAGGAAGAAGAGGAGCATTTTATAGCCTCCTTCCTCAGTTATTACTTAAAATCCCTAGAATTTCAATTGGTCATGGAAGTGAATTTGTTAGTCCATCAAAATCAAAAATGATGCTCACAAACCTCCTCTATAAATCATCTATGCACTGCATAGCCGTCAGCAATTACACAAAAAAAATGATGATACAATGCGGACTGCCTCATAACAGAGTGACTGTTATCCCTAATGGAGCAAATCCAAGTGAATTTAGCCCTTCTTATCATCAACAGCCTTCTCCTCTTCTTAATACCCTAAAAAACAAAACTATCATTCTAACAGTGGGCAGACTTTCTTTGCGAAAGGGGCAGGATATTGTTATAAAAGCTCTTGCAAACTTAATACATGAATTTCCAAATACCTGTTATGTGATGGTAGGTCCAGATAAAGAAAAAGCATTTTTTGAAAAAATAATTTCAAAATTAAACCTAAAAAAAAGCGTTTTTATTACAGGCAATGTCACCAGAGAACAGTTAATTACATTTTATAAACAAGCCGACATATATATACTTAATAGTCGTTTATTAAGTTCAGGAGAAAACGAAGGTTTTGGAATCTCCATTATAGAAGCAGCCCTTGCTCAAACTCCTGCTATAGGAACAAAGGGTTGTGGAATTGAAGATGCTATTAAAAATAACTCTACAGGCATTTTAATCCCCATGGATTCAGTGTCCGAAACAACCCTAGCCTTAAAAAAATTACTCGATTCCAGTAAACTCAGAAAACAGATGGGACAACAAGCTCATCAACTAGCTCTAGAGAAGTTTACATGGGAAAGAATTGCTAATAAATATAAAAAAATTATTAACAATAAAATGACTACAAAAGGAGTCCTTCATGCCCCTCACCACCAATCTATTTAAATCTATTCGTTCCCGAATGGGTTTTCCACCCAAATGGATAGACAAAAAAATAGGAACTAAAACTATTACGGTTAGAGAAGGAACCATTAGAAAAAAAACAGACTACGATGATGCATGGTTCTATTTGTGTTCTCAAAACTCAAAATTAATTTTTGATGTCGGGGCCAATGTAGGGGGAGACACCCTTTATGCCTTATTAGCCAATCCCAATAATCAAATATACTCCATTGAAGCGAATCCTAAAGCCCTATCACAAGTAGCAGATAATGTAATACAAAATCAATTTTCAGAAAGAGTTCGATTTATTAACAAGTTTGTCAGTGACTCTAATAATGAAAATATAAAATTTTGGACTGTTGGTACAGGAGCTGCTGGAAGCCGGTATAAAGATCATGCAAAAACTGCTGCACATAAAAACCAATCTATTAATGTTTCATCCATCAGCATTGATGCTCTTTGTGAACAATTTGGTGTCATACCTGACTTTATTAAAATAGATGTAGAAGGGGCTGAGTACGACGTTCTATTGGGATGCCAAAAATGTTTAAAAAACAATCAAACAAGAATTTTAGTCGAAATGCATTCAAATAAAGATCTTTCAATGCAAGATAATACAAATAAAATTCTGAAAATATGTAGCAATCTTAATTACTCTGTTTGGTATTTATCAAATGGTGATTTACTAAAAAGCTCTGAACAGAACAAAAACAGAGGACGTTGCCACCTCCTCTTGCAACCTGAAAAATGGGCCTACCCAAATTGGTTAAATGGAATAAAACAAAGCACACCATTAAACGATGTCTTTTTAAAAGAACAAAATGCCTAAACTTTTAATTATCTCTCATACACGACACACCTATAACTCCAAGAACCATCTACTTGGCTGGGCACCTACAGTAAGAGAAAATGATTCAATCTCCGCATTCTTTAAACAAATAACAGTAATAGGAGAATTGCACCCTCATTCACCTATCCAAAACTTTATACCCTACCAAACAAAAGAAATGCAATTCATACCTCTCGCTCCAAAAGGAGGAGAATCCCTAGCCTCAAAATGGAAATTATTACTCGAAATACCACGATATTGGATTACTATTCACAATGCAATCAAAAAATTAGACAAAAACGATTGGATCTATGTAAGGTGTCCCTCAAATATTTCTTTAATTGCTTGTTTCTATTTACTGTTCCACCGAAAGCAAAAACGATGGTTTAAATATGGAGGAAATTGGGACCCCGACTCAAAACAACCTCTCAGTTATAAAATTCAGCGAACATTACTTAATAGAAACTTATGTAAAGGACCGGTCACCATTAATGGAGCATGGAGTAATCAAGCCTCTCATATCAATAGTTTTTTAAATCCATGTATGACATTACTTGAACAGCACAAATCTATTCACAAAACAAAAAACAAACATCTAAGTTCACCTTTTCAATTTGTTTTTGTAGGAAGGATTGAACAAAAAAAAGGTGTTTTTGAAATATTAAAAATTGCAGAAGAACTCTCCTACCACCGATTTGATTTTCACATTGACTTAATTGGTTCTGGAAATGATTTTGACAGCCTACAAGTACAAATCCTAAAAAAAGAAATGAGCCACCGTATCTCCTTACGAAATGAACTCCCCAAAGAACAATTAGCCTATTTTTATGAAAAGTCACATTTTTTATTACTCCCCTCTCGTTCAGAAGGCTGGCCCAAAGTAATTAGTGAA
>CAZLBO010000146.1:0-6229 GCA_964557725.1 uncultured Bifidobacteriales bacterium
CATATTTTAAATTTCTATTTTAGTGGGTCTAACAACCCCTAACCCGACTTCCACTTAAAACACAAAAAATACATTAAAACAAAAAAACAACACCCAATAACTAAAAAACCACCTCTTTATTCACCCTAATCCTCACTTTTTGACCGAGGCTTTTTCCAGATTAAGATAAGGAAAAAAAAGGCACAAACTCCAATGCCGCCCCACAAAACTTGATAGGGGTTTTCCCATCCAAACTTATAACTCATTCTTAACATAAGTGCTAAACCTGTGATAAGAATAATTAACAAAAAGGCCAAGGCTCTCCAGAGAGGTAGTTTACCTAATTGTTTAAAAGTACCTGAAAAGGGAAGTCTCAAAAGTTAAAGCCCGTGAAAGGAATGGGTAAAGACAGAGGTTACAATCCCAATAAACAAAACAAGACTAATAGCTCCATTAGCGAGAAAGAAGTCTTTATTCATGGAATCAAGAGACGATGATTTTTTGAAAAAATGGATGTAGACTAAAAGAGCAGAAACAAGGGTGACACTGGCTCGGTAGGGTAAGCCTAATTGCCAATTGTTTTCAATGTAGATTAAGGCCACAACTAAAAGGATGTGCAGAAAACGAGAAAGACTCAAGGCTCCCTGTACCCCCAATAAGGTAACCATGGAGTGCAACCCAAGTTTTTTATCCACTTGAACATCTTGTGTCGCATAGATAATATCAAAACCTGTAATCCATAACATAAGACATAGCCCTAAGACAATAGGGAGTAAATGAAAGGAACCCTGCACCGCCACCCAAGCCCCAATAGGAGAAATACCAATGGCTAAGCCTAAAAAGAAATGGCAGAAGGTGGAGAATCTTTTGACGAGAGAATAGAAACAAACCAAAAGTAAGGTGGGGAGTGACAAATAAAATGCGAGGGAGTTAATGAAATAGGTAACGGCAATAAAGAGTATGGCATTGGCAATTGTAAAAAATAAAACACTGCGAACAGATAATAAGCCAGCAGGTAAATGACGGTTTACAGTGCGAGGGTTTTTCTTGTCAATATCCCTATCCACTAATCGGTTAAAGGCCATGGCCGTATTGCGACAGAAGACAAGGGCTAAGAGAATAAGAAAAAATATTTTAAAGGACGGCCATCCCTCTGCTGCTAAAAACATACTAGCCAAGGCAAAAGGCATGGCAAAAATAGTGTGGGAAAAACGAACGAGTTCTAATAATTTTTTAATCACTTTTCGCCCCAGCGTTGACCAATTTGATGGGGGATGCCAATGTGATCTAAAACACGTGCAAGTACCGTATCCACTAAATCATTAATGTTTTTAGGGTGATGGTAAAAATGAGGACTGGCAGGAATAAGAGTAACTCCTAAACGGCTGAGTTTGAGCATGTTCTCTAAATGGATAGGGCTGAGTGGCATTTCTCGTGGCACAATAAGGCACTTCCCTTTTTCCTTAATGCGAACATCCGCGGCACGACAGAGTAAGTTGTCGGCAATGCCATTAGCAATCTTCCCCAAAGTACCCATGCTCGCAGGTAAAATAACGAGAGCATCATAAGTATAGGATCCACTCGCCACAGGGGCAAAGTAATCCTCAATCGAATACCTCTTATCACATAAATCAAAACCTGCGGTTTCATGTTCATAATGAGAGACTTTTTCTCCCGAAGTGGTGCAGATAACCTCGACCTGACAATTAAGATTTTTTAAATGGGCGATAAGTCGGTGGGCGTAAATAGAACCCGAAGCCCCTGTAATTCCTACAACAACCTTCATGCTTTATCCCCAAGGTTTTTTTGACCGATTACGATTTGAGCTAAGCCAAAATCACAATCATGTACTTCTACTTTTTCAAATCCCTTTTGTTCTAACTTCTGGCGATAGGAATCCGCAGACAAAAACTTTTTTACAGAATTCACTAAATATTCATAAGCCGATTTTCGTCCAGAAAAAAGAGCCCCAAATAAAGGGATAAAAAGAGGGGCAATGCCGTGGTAAAAGGTTTTAGGCACTAAACGCAAAGGACGGAAAAATTCAAGGGTGATAAAAGTCCCCCCTGGTTTTAAAAGTTGATAAACCTCATCAATTCCCTTGTCTAGGGAGTCTAAGTTTCTCATGCCAAAGCCACAGAGTACAATGTCAAAGCTTGCAGGGGCAAAAGGGGGGTGGAGAGCATCGAGCTGATAAGTTTTAAATTGGGGAAATTTATGCCGCGCTTCTTTTAACATGCCAAAGGAAAAGTCACCAATCACAGAGGAGTTGACCTGATGGCCTTTTTTAATAAAAGTATCTAAGAAGTCTCCTGTTCCTCCACATAAATCAAGTACAGTAACCTCTTTTTGGGGTTCGAGTAAGGCACAAGCCTTTTTGCGCCATGCGATGTCTCGACCTGCACTTAAAAAGTGATTTAAGAAGTCGTACTTTGTGGATATACTATCGAATAAATTTTTTACGGCCTTTGACATTTTGCCCCTTGTCTTCTGCGATTTTTCTGCAATTTTTTATAATGGCAAAGTTAAAAAGCTTGGGGGAATAGGCAAGCTAAAGAGTGAGGCATTTAAAATGATTATTCTTCTTTTTGTGCAAAAAAAGCCAAAACTCTGTTGACAAAAAGAATCTCTGCTTTTAAATTTCCGCCCGCAGACGGCTCTTTAGCTCAGTCGGTAGAGCAGAGGACTGAAAATCCTCGTGTCCCCAGTTCAATTCTGGGAGGAGCCACCATCTGCAATTTCTTTTTCGTTACTTCTTGAATTGGGTATCTAATTGCTGTAAACTAAAAAATGGTATGATCTCACTGTTGTAAGGTTGTTTTTTTAGAATCTTGAGGAATATATTTACCCAATGGGGGTAAAAAAACATAAATTGATTATGAGTTATTTTCTCTCTTTTGGGGGATTTCTGTCATTTTAAACGAATAGAAGTGAATATTTGATGTTGAATACATTCTTTTTAAGAAAATTTAAGTTCCTTTTTTTTACGGCTTCTTTCTTTCTTGTGGCTTTTGCACAAGCGGAGTCTTGGGAAGAATTGGATGAAGTCAATGATGTTTTGACAAGAACAAGTACTTCTGAAACCCATTCTGGGAAGTTAGAAGGCATGTTTTTGGATAAATTAGAAGAGTTGGGAAAGAAGGATGTCAACGTGCATTTTATCTTTTCGGACGAACCTGTTTATGGAATCACTTATTTCAATTATTATGATTCTATTAAAAAAGCCCTCGTCCTTGATTTTTATGATTCAAATATTGGTTCAAGTATTTTGGATTCAATTATTGAATACCCTATTGTCCGTTGTGAGTATGAAGAAGTAAAGATTGACTTCAATAAAGGTATTTCAGGCCTCAAGCCCGATATCAGGGACATGGTACGGATTTCCTTGTTTACGGATTATAACTTTCCCTATACACTCGGATTAGATGAATTTGAAGTATTGACGCTTAACTTTGCGTGGAGCAAAGAAATTGAAAAGCAACTGCAAGGCCCTAGTTACTCTTCAGTATGGATGTTTCTTATCGGAACCGTCTTAATAGGTGGACTGGCAGCAGGAACCTTTTTTCTGTTATAGAATCTTCGTTTTAAGGAGTGGTCAATTTTAAAGCGTTCGCTTTGATAGAAAAAATTTATTTATTCTGAACCCAATTGACCCATGACCTTCTCAGCCAATTCCCCTGCAAAGTCACTCGAATCGTAAAAGCCGTCTTTGAGCCTTTCTTTAGCCTCTATTAAAAGACTGTTTCTTACTTCAGGTAAAACCTTAGCTCTTTCCGTAATAATGTATTTCTCAATCTTTATCGCAGAGCGTTCTTTAGATTCTTGAGAGATCTCTACGAAGTCTTGATTATTAGAGGTGCTCTTGCCAGTACGCGCTGTATTTTTTTGAGGAGTCGTTCGTTTATTAGCTGAACTTTGAATTGCTCCTGTTGATTGAATATGTTGGATCTCGTTTGTCATAATATGTCCTTATATTCTATTATCGGAGTTTAAAAAAAAGACTTTAGGTTTTAGTTCAACTTTTTTGCTCTATTTTCATTAAATCCTCTAAAAGGCAAAGGGAAGCATTTCTAAGGCTATTTGATAGGGGTTTGTTCCTAAGTCATGATGAATAAATGAGTAATGAAGGGCTATAAATCGGTATTTTAGGGTCACTCCCCCTGTGAGGCGTGCTTCATTCCCTCCAAAACGCAAGAAAAGGCTTTTATGAAAGACTCCTTCGACCCCTAGACTTGGCCACTTCCCAAATTCAGATTGTTGGTTGATCGCAAATTTAATCTGGCTATTCCAACCGATATCCTCATTCCAGTAAAAGAGAAGATGACTCCGGCTCTGTATTTTATCCTCAGAAATAGAACTGACCTGGGAGGTTTGTAAGAGCTCAAATCCAGAGACATCTACACCGAGGGTACGGCGTGCCTTTTTTGTTTTTAAGTCATACCCCAATAAAAGACTAAGATGAACTCCTCCGTCCATATTGATGTTCTGGGAGATATAGCCATTATCTTCTCCTCCCTCTAATTCACTTTTTAAATATTTTAAGTTTAAGCCTGCACTAATAATAACAGGCGTATGACTCGATGAAATATCAAGGCGGGGGAGAGCGAATTCCATTTGCCGTTTAATATTTAGCATCATAGGGTAATCCACATATTTAAGGGTGGAGCAATCGGTGCAGTTGCCAGGCCTTTTTTGGGGATCAAAGGCTCTTTGTTGAGAGCTACCTGTTAACTTGGGGCGGGTAAAAATGTTTTGATCGGTAACCATGCCCCCAAAGAGAACAATTTCGGATTGAGAATCGAGAGGAATGCGAATAGCCGAATAAAGGGCTTCTGATAAACCATCAAAAAAAGGGAGAGAAGCCATTTCAACACTTAAAGGAGAAGGCGTAAAGAATGCGGGGAATTCAGAAGCCTGAGAAGGAGCATTTGCCGCAGAAGGTAAGGCACGTGCTGTTCCATTGCTAGAGACGCTATAACCCATGAGATAAGCCTCGCCTGCATAGTTTTGGGCAAGAATAAGCGAAGGGCTAAGGGCGAGTACAAGTATTAGCCAAAAGGTAGTTTTGGTTGTTTTGAAAATGTTAGAATAAGTTGAAGGTCTATACATGCCTCCTAATGGTAGAGCATTTAAGCCCTAACATTCAATCATAAAAGAACTCAAATGGTGCTTTTTAAAAATGAGAAGGACTTTTTAAGAAGAGAAGGAGGGGTTTAGTATTCGGGGAGCTTGAGAAAAGACCGTAATGAGACATAGCCATAGGTGTTTTTGTCTTTGACAATAAGATGTTGCTTCCCTGAAAGAAGTAATTGTTTAAGGCCAAGGTTACAGGTGATATCCGCAGAGAGAGGTGCTTCATTTTCGATGAGTTTTTTACAGTTTTGGTTAGAAGGAAGGGCGTGAATTTGATTAAGCATCACGGAGTTGGTGATTTGAGACTCATCCTCAATAAAAAGAGGCCCGGTAAAACCTGCCCGTAAAGTCGAGAGGGCGTGTCCCTTGTTCCATTTGGATTTGATACGGTTTTCTGGGGGGATAGGGGTCATAATGGTTTGAAGTGTGTAAGACGACATCGATAGAATCTTCCGAATCCATTGTTCCTGAAGGTGAAAGACTTTGCCTGTTTCTACTAAGAGGTTAATGGTTTTTTTATTGTATTCCGTTTGACTGACCACAGACCCAATAGCCTTAGAGGAGAGAAAGATAAAGGGAGCACTAAAAAGACCTAAAATCAAGTTGGAGTAATGGATAAAGGGGGTACAAATTTTTGTAAGAGAAAAGGAGTAATAGCGAAAAAGTGTTTTGGGGAGAATCTCACCAAAGATAACGAGAATAGGTGTTAATATAAGCGTAGCGGCTAAAAACTGTTGAGTGGAGCTTGGATGTTGTCCAAAAAAATCAAACCACAAGAGATGAATCACATGATCCCCCACTAAGGTATAGAGAATGTTAGTGATATTGAGCCCGACTAAAAGAATAATAATGGTTTTTTGCTTTTGGTTAAGAAGGTGATCTAAGACTAGGGCTTTTTTATCCTTCTGGATGGCTAAATTTTTGACTTTTAACCGAGAACAAGAAAGAATACCTGTTTCTGAGCCTGCAAATAAACCCATCAGAATAAGGATGAATAAGAGGAGAGAAAATAAAAGTGTGAGTTCCATTTTTTAAATAGGGTCACGGCTAATTATGTTATCCGTAGAACGAGGCAATTGGTTGATAAAAACTTTAACCGTGGGGAGACTATTAAGGA